>SGYJ01000051.1 GCA_004214275.1 Acidimicrobiales bacterium
AGCAAAAATCGTCATGGCTACAAGGCCGAATAGACCCAATTCATCGTTCGCAACTGCCCACGGATACCAGAAGACAATTTCAATATCGAACATGATGAAGAGCATGGCAACCAAATAGAACTTGACTGGAAATCGCTCGGGTATTGCTACTTGGTCAGTTATGCCACATTCATAGGCGGATCTTTTGGCAACGGTGTTTCGTTCTGGGGCTAGAAGACGAGAAGCGACAATGCTTAGGAGGACAAAGAGAACCCCAAGTACACCTAGGGTCAGAACCGGGAGGTACTGCTCCATCTCAATTCGCCCTTTCCCTTAATTCAGTTCCCAGCTGCTTCCCGGACAGCCCATACGGCTTGATCCCGTCGGTGAAGGTGATAACAACCTAAACCAAAGAGCAACCCCGAGAAGATAGCTACAAGTGCTGGCCGCAGTCTGAGGTTGCCTTGGTCTCTGACCATTACGACGGTATATACCGGTGCTGCCTCATCAAGTTCTGCTACGGGCAACAGGACTTTGCCATCCCCACCCAACTTATTGGGATCAATGTCTGCAGTGGGTTTGTATGGCTGCAATTGAACGGCGGCATAATGAGGGCGTCCTCGACTAGGTATGAAGTATTGGGTCACCGCATTATCTGGAATTCCGAGTGGCCGATAACGTTCTCCGCCCACGCGCATGACTCGATGAACTTGATAGTCGGTAGCTGCGCTGAACAGACATGTGTTGACCGACTCAAGGCGGCGTGGATCGACATCGCTGCACACAACAGCCGAATCTGCAGTTGCTTGGGCATCAGCTTCAACTACAACCTGCCATCCGCCATCCGGAGTGCTTGAAATGTCGTTGCTTAATTCTTGAACCATTTCGATAGGCACCGCTTCAGGGTTCGTGCTGACGTGGGTGACCTCCCAGGCTGGTCCATGTCCAACCCAGCCAATTCCAAAGAACCACCAAATAATTCCCATGATGAGGTTCCATCCCCATAGGCCGGTCCATGCAACCAGAAAGCCAAGCCTGACACCAAGGTTGGTTGCTAACAGTAAATAAACAGACCCGCATAGAACAAGAACGCTGATGAGAACCGCTAAGTACCCCGTAATGACTGGGTCCCATCCCACTAAAGCGATCAAAGTCATTGGTCATCCTTTGATGTGTGGAGCTCCGCGAATTGCACCGTTGATTGCTCTGTTTGATCCAAACTGCGCTCATATTCTGAGATTGCGCGGATCTCTTCTTGGGTCAAAATTCGCCCGAATCCAGGCATCCCATAGTTACCCAGCCTGGCAAATTCACCATATGCAACGTTGTCAGCTGCGCCAGACGTTATGAACGAAATTTGATCTTCGATATCAGGGAAAAGTCGCTCAAGGCTCACAGCATTGAGGGCTGGCCCATAACGCCCAGATCCAGCAGGCCCGGGGATGACTTCAACCTCGCCGCCATTGTTTGGTAGTTGAGCTGGGCCGCGCGCGGGCCATCGCGGGGTATGGCAACGAGCGCAATGGAGTTCGAATAGAACTTGTCCTTCGCTTTTTTCGGGATGAGCGGCCATCTCGGTTTCTTTGGCTTGTAGTGCCTGTTGACTCGCGTCGTCATCAGAAATTCTTTCGCGCCACAGCCATGCGATTAGATTGTCGACCTCTTGAGAGGTGAGGGGTCCGCCACCTGGTAGACCCCAAGCAGGCATAACACCTCGTCCGTAATTCAGAATTTGTCTGACTTCATCTACCTCATCGAGGTTTTCCGCGTCGGTATCAAACCTCGCAAAGACGGTATCTAGGGCTGGTGCGCGCCACGTGGTTTTGACGATATAGGTCTCTTCGTCACTGAATTGGTTACCGATGTCGAGCACGACTGGTGCATAGTTCGCACCGCCTAGATCAGCGCCGTGGCAAACAACGCACTCGAGTTCTTCTGCCAGTCGTTCACCCGCAGCTGCGGCCCGTTCACCGAATCCTACTTCGGCGCCAGCGCGGCGGCCGCCTTCTCGGAGCCAGTAGATGGGTAGCACTAATGCAATTATTAGGAGCATCAGGACACCAAAGGCTTGGACCTGTTCGAGCCGACTTCCTTCAAGTACTTCGTCGTCTGGCAACGAGCCGCGGTTGGCAGCAAGTTCTATCTCACTCCCAATCTCACTCTTGCTTCGCCGGATGTTAACGAAGACATAGATTGCCCAACCAACGACCACGACGGCCAGCAGGACCATGGCGATCGAACGCTCGGTGGTGGCGGCATAAATCACGGTTTACTGACCCCTGCGATAGTGCGGTGAGTTACGGACGGAAAGAAAATCTTCATTACGCGCAGTGAGGTCCTTCTAAACCTTGGCCCGTCGTGTCGGTACCAATCGGCGGACCTAGGGAAGGACTACCTGTATCGATAATTACTTTGTCTCCATCAATGATTACTGGGAAACGATCCATACCTCGCGGAGCGGGGCCCGCCTTCTTTTCTCCGACACGGTTGTATTGCGATCCATGACAGGGACATTCGAACCACTGAGAAGTGGCGCAGGATGGGACTTTGCAACCAAGGTGTGGGCACTTCTGCCATAGCGCTATGTAACCCATTTTGATGCCTTCTAAGACAGTCCCTGAATAAACCGCTTCGGCCGCTTGTTGAGTGGCGTCATCCATAGGAAACGGTTGCAAGTATGTCTGTGCCTCGGAAAAGTACGAAAAGTTGGTTGCAGGTGATGAGGACGCGATCACATCATTGACCGAGTCGATGGTCCCAATCTTTACTTTGGAGCCGAAGCCTCCGGTGGGCCGAGGCCAAAGAAAAGCGATGTTGGCGGCTCCGAAGGCAGACAATCCCATGGTCATTAAGGTGATTGACGCACGATTTAGGAATTGGCGCCGCGTAACTCCCACTTCTTCAGGATCAGGGGGACTCCACACCTCAGGTTGGACTGGTTCGGGAACGGCTATCTCACCGCCGACCCTCGCTAGGGCTACAGAACGTTCAAGTTCCTTAGCCTCATCGCTTACGGGAGCTCCGGCGACGACTCCCACATCACGCTTCCTCGTTTCACGCGACAAATGGCCCAGGCCCTGAGCGTCACGTCGACGAAGCGATGTGAAGCCCACTACCGCGCCTAGAGCCACAAGCACAGGGATAGCTATGGCGATGATCGTACCGCTTGACACTGCGCTGCTCCTTACAGGTGGAAAATGCCGTGGAGCCCGGTGTCCCACGGATAGGTGAAGTTGAAACCTTGGCCCCTAAAGAAGGACCCGATAATGACCAGCACTGCCCAGAACATGAGATGGATGGTCTGAATTGAGATCGCGAACTTGCGATCTTCGGGTGCATTTGACGGATTGCGATCGATGTATGGGGCGAATCCCAAAAGCACCAAAACGATGCCGGGGATAGTGACGCCCGCGATCATCGGATCGAACATCGTAAGTAGCTCTTGGAGGCCTAAGAAATACCAGGGAGCTTTAGATGGGTTAGGTGTTGCATTGTGATTGGCCAGTTCGAGTAACGGCGCATTGATGAACAGTGAGAAAACTAAAGCGAAGGCAGTTATAAATAGGGCCGCGGTAAATTCTGCTGCGAGAAGATGCGGCCAAACATGAACTTTGTCTCCTGGAGTGGCTTTAACGTCTTGGATGGAGCCTGACTTGACCACCGTCAACAATCTGTGAGTATTTCCACTCGGTCCAGCCATTGCCGGCGGGGCGATAGTTGCTACGCCACCTCCTGCAGCTGCGGGTGCGGGTGCGCCACCCTGTTGGCTCTGCTCAAGCAGGGAACGTGGGATTGTTTCACCATCATCATCTGAGGAGTCGCCAGCATCAGTTGAGGGTGCCGGGTCGCCATCAGCCTTGGCCTTGGCCTCTTGGCTTCTTTTCAGTAGATGTTCAGGAATTTCAGTCATGGGAGTGCTTTCACCGCCGATCTATAGCGGTCCGGAGATGCCGCCGTCTTTGCGGACTCTCCAAAAGTGAATTGCCAAGAAAATGACAAGGACGAACGGGAGCATCAATACGTGCAATACGTACCATCGAAGAAGAGTTTCTGCGCCAATTTGTTTGCCTCCCAAGAGCACGAAGCGCACTTGATCGCCAAATACCGGTGTGAAGCCCATCATGTTGGTACCGACGGTCACCGCCCATAAAGACAATTGATCCCAAGGCAAGAGATAGCCGGTGAATGAAAGCAACAGTGTGAGTTTCAATAGCATGACGCCGACCACCCAGTTGAACTCACGCGGAGCTTTGTATGCGCCGTGGTAGAACACTCGTGCCATATGCAGGAACACCGACAACACCATTAGGTGAGCTGTCCATCGATGCAGGTTGCGAACAAGTAATCCGAAACTCACTTGTGTGTGCAGGGACTCAATGTCGCTCCAAGCGGCAGCTGCTGTTGGGCGGTAAAAAAACATTAGGAATATGCCGGTAACTGTCAGCAGTATGAACAAGAAGAAACTAAGCCCACCAAGACAGAGCGTGTAACTCACCTTGACAGCGTGACGCTTTACCTTCACGGGGTGAAGGTGATACAGAACGCTGTTCATAATCACGTAGGACCTGTTCCGTGGGCTGTCTGTGTAGCCCTTACGGAAAATCGACCCAGGTCGAAAAACTGATGTCCAAAACTGGCTGTCTTGCATCCAGTCTGCTGCTGCGGTAGCCCCTTGTTGCAGCTTCTCAGGCAGCGACTGTTTGGACTTTTCGATCGAGTTTGCCATTTGGATTCCGTCTATCCCTCAGAGTCGCATGCCGTAGGCGTAGCCGTGTGTATGGGTGCGGTCATGAACGTCACCCTCGGTCGGTGGGTTGTCAACCACTTTGCCCATCGATATGACACCTGTAGGGCATCTATCTACGCATAGGGCACAGCGGGTACATACATCGTCATCAATGATGAAAATTGCGTTGTCAGCCGGGTCTAGACCGGGGAGGTCAGCATCTACGGCTTCGTCTATTGCTTCAACTGCTATGTAGTGAATGCATTTCCACGGACAAATATCGACGCACCCTTCACACTGGATGCATTCTGATTGGTCAATGTTAATGAACTGTTTGGGCTTTACAGCCGCAGCTAGATAATCAGCATCGACGGTCTGTAATACGTAGTCGTCTACGAACCGAGGCATGGGCGGGTTAGCTTCAGTCTTTGCCATATCAGTTGCCCTTCATGAGTGGGCGGCCGAAATCTGATACTGGTTCTGCGACTGGTTTTTTCTCATCTCGTTTCTGCCACCAAAGCCACAGAAATGGAAGGCCAGCCAAAGCAACTATGTGCTCAACAACCACAACGATGTCTGAAAGCTTCTTAAGGTCCATCCGCATGGGCGGGAACGTGATCGGGTTCCCGTCTATGAATTGGCCTTCAGTAAAGAGCATCCGCTCAACGGACCATCCCCATTCGTTGTCGGTGAGCCGAACCCAGCGGTCAGGCACGACTCCGAAAACCATGAGTAAGAGCATGAAGATGAACGCAGCACCAAGCATGGCTTCGCCCCACGAGGTGGGGCGGTCAGTAGGCCTACGTCGCCCATACGCAATGACGGCATAAACCATAAGACCTGTGATCAGGATTGATGTCACAAGTGCAACCACGAGCCCTCCTGTCTAGTCCGTAGTGTTGGTGCGTGCTTACCGAATCTTGGCGAGATTCCAAGGAACCTCACACTATGCAAATCCACAGCGTGAATCTACGTTCAAATCTACCCGAGCAACGCCCGGATCGTTCGACGTTCTACCACGCTTTAACGACGGATTCGCAACTCAAGAATGTCTTATATGGTGGCACTCGCGCGCTGCTAATGCCGAACCCAAAGCCGGATTTTTTTTGAGAACTTCATTCTGAGTGCAACTTGAGCAAAAAGTGTCTGCCAAACTTGGTCCGCTACCCTCGTCCGCGCCTATCTTTGATGGTCGCACCTATCTTGTTTCTTTAACAGTAACCCGCGATGCGGGATTCCAGATTGGGATCTCGCGGAGGACAAAGTGACCGAAGTTCCCGACTACCTATTTGAGCGTTCCAGACAGAGACGTATAGCGCTCGGCCTGCTTGAAGACGATGGCAGTGGCGGTGCTGCTGCTTCGGAGGCGGGTGACAGTGGGTCTCAAGCCAGTTCGGGTCCTAGTAGCGCTGATGTGATCGCTGCCGCTAAGGCCGACGCCAAGCTTGAACAGGTTGCTGACATTGATATTGAACCTGTTTGGGTTTCTGCTGCTAATGCTCGGACCAAAATTCCGATGTGGGCCCTCCCGGTCATGTTCTTCTTACCGTTGTGGGCATTTGTCTATGTCAAAATGACTGAGCCCCCACCTGAACCTGTGACTGCGATGACTGAGGGCGCAGCAACTTATGCTGCCCAGTGCGCAAGCTGCCATGGTGGCGATGGAGCTGGGAATGAAGGCGGCGGGGTCGGGCGACCTCTGTATAACGGGGAAGTCTTACTGACGTTCCCGAAATTAGACGCTGACATGATTCATTGGCTCAACGTCGGTTCGGAAGGTATCGGTCTCGGAAATCCTTATGGGGCTACTGATAGGCCGGGGGGGACACATATCTCGGGTGAAACCGGCGCAAATATGCCAGGTTTCGGCGGGACTCTGTCGGAGTACAAGATTTATTCCGTGGCCAGATACATCCGTGAGGTGTTGAGCGGTGAACTATTAAGCGAAGAAGAAATTGTAGTTCGCGACGCGGAATGGGAAGAGCTTGGCGGCGGCAAAGATCTTGGAGGCGGCGGCGGTCACGGGGGACATTAAGCTCCGTCTCGTCATAGCAGCTTAAAAAATACTCTGACACCGTCAAAGTAGGCCGGAGGACATGCGCTGATGACCATGCGTCTTTCTACAGAGGTACTGGTGATCGGGGCCGGCCCGGCGGGCGCTGCAGCAGCGCACTGGGCCGCTGAGTCAGGTCGCATGGTCGTGCTGTTGGAAAGAGAAGCGATGCCTCGCGAACGAATTTGTGGCGACGCTTTAACACCCAAAGCGGTTGGACACTTAGCCGAAATGGGGATTGACGTCACCAATAGTGATTTCCATCAACATCATGGCTTACGAATGACGGCACACGGGCAGAGCATTGAACTCAGGTGGCCCACTGATCATGACCATCCGAATCACGGTCTAGTAATTAGACGCAGGGTTCTCGACAGTCTCTTAGTAGAGCATGCGCACGGTGCTGGCGCTCAAGTTTGGACAGGTGTTGAAGTTACTGAGCCAATAATCGAGCATGGGCATTTGCGTGGCTGTCGTGCCGTCGGTTCTGGCTGTGGTAGCGGCCCTGAAGGAGAAATAGAAGTGCGCGCCCGGTTTGTGGTCATCGCTGATGGTCCACTTTCACCATTTGGGAGGGCTTTGGGCACCGCTCGGACGCGAACTTATGCTCAGGGAGTCGCTATGCGCGCCTATTTTTCTAGTCCTCGTCACGGTGATGACATCATCGAATCAGTGTTTGATCTTCGAGATAGTGCCGGCGAACAACTTCCGGGCTACGGCTGGATATTCCCAGTGGGCGATGGGACCGTCAACACTGGGGTTGGGTTGTTGAGCCACCACCACGGAAACGATCCTCAATCCATTCGCGAGCTATTTGACAAGTGGTTGAATCAGATACCTAAAGCTTGGGAGGTCGATATAGACAGCATCGAGGGTCCGCCAGAAGGTGGGCGTCTACCGATGGGTGCGTCAGTTCGGCCAAGGTCAGGTCCCAACTGGGTTGTAGTAGGTGACGCTGCGGGAAGCGTGAATCCATTTAATGGCGATGGGGTTGAGCCAGCATTAAGCAACGGACGATTGGCGGCTTCTGTAATCGACCGCGCTATAAGCACTGGCGACGGTCTCGAACTTCGGCAATACGAAAAACAACTGGTCTCTAAGTATGACCACTATTACAGGCTTGGAAGATTAGCTACTAAGGCCCTTGGGCGACCTGGTCTGATGCGGCGTTTCACTCTGCTTGGCATCCAGTCTCGGGTTCTAACGGAACTGGTAATGAGAATTTCAACCAATCTGGTTAATAACGACGCTGGTGGAACCGAATCTGTTTACGAAATCGGGAAGGTGATAGCGCGACTTATTCCTGATCGCGATTAGCCGCTGAGCAGGCTTTTGCAGCCAACCTGTTGTCGGTAGCTTCGACTGTGTAGCGGTTAATTGAGTTCACCAAACACCAAGTCAAGTAATTCGCCAGCTGGCAGAACGTCTAGTGACTTATATCGCGCGAACGCCCCCGAAAAATTTAAGGATTCGACCAAGGGATTCGGTACGACGACGGTGCGGATCCCCGCCGCAAGAGCCGCCTTGAGGCCATTAGGGCTATCTTCAACCACAGCTGCGGATCCTGCTTCTACTTCAAGTAGCTCCAACGCTCGCAGGAAGACGTCAGGGGCTGGTTTCGAAACACCCCCTACGTCATCGCGACAAACGACATGTGAAAATCTTTCATATAGCCCAACTCGTTTCAGGTGATGGTCAACCCAACTGTGGGGCGAACTTGATCCAATCGCTGTTGCTATCCCTCGTTGTTCAGCTACGTCTAATAACTCAGTTACGCCGGGTAGAACTGGTTGCTCTTCTGTTAACTGATTCTTAATCCGCTGGCGTTCCCCCATTACCGTGTCTTGGTCTATCGTCCGTCCAAGTCGATTTTCTAATTCTTGTACCCAAGTAGATTTACGGTCGGTGCCCATTCCTTTAAGCCACCAGTCCGTGGGGAACTCGACGCCGTAATCCGTCCAGATTTGAGCCGTGGATTCATACGCTGGGCTCTCGGTATCAATGATTGTTCCATCAAAATCTAGAATCAGCGCTCGTTTGTTGGTGGTCAAACCAGAACTCCGATAACTGCTTGCACTAGGCCGTCTGTTGTTTGGTTTTTTGCGACGCCGGCTACCTCAAGCCCTTGTATTCGACATTCTTCAGCTGTTGTGTTTCCGATGGTGACGATTTTGGTTGCCGTGCGTCCTCCAGTTTGTTCTAGATGACCATTAACGGCAGAGGGCGAGGCGAAAGTAACGGCATCAGCGCTAATGGCTCGCGTGGCCAAATCATCTTCTAGTGACGGGACCACAGTCCTATATGCGGCGACACGATCAACTTTCCAGCCCTTATTTTGCAGTCCTTCGTACAGTTCAGTCCTGCCGTCTGAAGCCATCGGTATTAAGACGTGATCATCAGGAGTTGGAGCTGGGAATGCCTCGGCTAAGGAAATGCCGTCGCTGTTAATTGGCACGAGGTCCGGTTCTCGTTTGAGTTCCGACAGCACTTTGGCTGCCGTGGATAGCCCTATCGCCGCTATCTGTAATCCCTCAATTTTCTTCAAAACACCGCGTCGGGCCGCTCGAGCCATAAGAGCAGAAACGGCATTCGACGAAGTAAACGCTAACCACGAAAACCGTTCAAGCCTGAGGAGAGCATCGTCTAGTGGTTGACCTCCATCTAAGGGTGGGACCACCGCAATTGCAGGGGCGGGTATAACTTCTGCGCCGACCTCGCCAAAAGCTTGGATGAGATCACTGCTTTGGTGAGATGCTCTCGTTACTACGACCGATTTTCCTGTGAGTAGATCAACGCTCAAGAGGTATCCCCACCCTTGGCGAGCAAGTTGTATCCACCGCTAGCTAATAATTCTTGAGCTGTTTGTGCTCCCAAAGTAATCGGGTCTTCACCTTCGTGTTTTGTCCGCAGAACAGTGCTGCCGTCAAGGGAAGCCAGCACTGTCTCTAAACACAGCAAATCTCCTACGTTGTAGGCATAAGCACCGACCGGGAGTTCACAACCACCACCGAGTTCAGCTAGGTACGAGCGTTCGGCCATGACACACGTACCTGTCAATTTGTCGACAATGGATGAAATCAAGCCGATTGTCTCTCGGTTGTCATCTCTGCACTCGATAGCAATCGCGCCCTGGCCTACTTGGGGAACCATTTGATCGGACTCAAAGACTTGATCGGCCAAATCGGAAATGCCGAGTCGGTCGAGGGCGGCCTTGGCCACTACTACCGCGTCGACGTCAGTCCCTTGAGCAATCTCAATTCGGGTTTTTATGTTCCCTCTCAGCCCAACAAACTTGAGGTCTGGCCGCAGATTGACAAGTTGCACACGGCGCCGCGCTGAACCTGTGGCAATCACACCACCTTCAGGTATCCGATCCAGTTGGTTGCCTATGAGAGCGTCCCTTGGGTCGCCTCGTTCAAGAAATCCGACCAGATTGAGTCCATTCGTGGGTCTGGACCTCAAATCCTTGGCGCTGTGGACTGCGATGTCGGCTCGCCCTTCGAGGACCGCTATTTGGACTTCTTTAACGAAGACTCCTTCACCAGCCATGTCTTGGATTTGTCGTGTCCGATCTTTGTCGCCTTCGGTCGCGACCAACAAGAACTCAACTTCAATCCCTTGAGATTTCAGGCGAGAAGCGACGGCTTCGGCCTGCCAACGAGCTAGTGGGCTGGAACGGGTGGCGACAATCAATTGGACCCTCGTTTGAAGGTCGATGGGGTCTTGGACCGAGTGTGCAAGATGACAACCTTTTGCTCAGGCGAAGGCTTGCTTCGGTGCAGCAGTCTCGCAGTATCAGGAGCTTGTTTCCACTCCAGAGGAAAGTTGTACGGAGATTTTTGTGGTCTTGAGTTACCAGGTTACGAAAAGGAGCTGAACAGTAGCGGCCATGATGATGAGAAACAGGAGACCCGCCAACACCATGGTGGTGCCAGGTCTCATGTTGCTTCTCGCAACGTCACTTCTGCACCAACCGCAAGCTCATCAGGGACTACACCTTCCTGCTGGCCTGTCGCGATTGCTAGCAAACCATATTCGTCGTCGACTAAAGCGAGTTGTCCTGGGTTTACTTCGTCTGGATGCTGTATCCGAACTACACGTCGGTCATCACCGAATTCCAAAATTATGACATCGCCTAACCCGGATAGCGTATCCCGGTCAATGTTGAGTTGAGCTGCTCCCTGTCGAGTGCGACGAATCACTTCTGCTGATATTGCGCCATCAGTTTCTGTTCTTGGGACGGGGACAAGTGATGGGAGCAGGAGGGCGGGCTCTATCTCTTGACCTAACTCCAGAAGCGAACCTCCAGCAGCAACATGGCCAACCACGGGGGCGATGATGTCACGAGCTGGGTGGGTTACTCCCGGTGAAGAATTATGGAGGTCTTGGTTCGTCAGCTGCACTGCTTGGCTAGCCCCTCCGACAACTGCTACCGCGGCCCCCAACAGCCCATTATCGGGTCCTACCAATATTGATTGGCCTTCACCAACTGAAACGGCTATCGCGGGCCGACCAGCAAGATCCCCAACAGATGCCAATACGAGCCCTGGTGACAAATAGGGGACGCTCCGAGCCAGCATCAAGGCACCCGCGCGGATATCACCGGGTTTTATGTCGTGACATAGATCTATGACTTTTGAGGTTGGG
Organism: Acidimicrobiales bacterium; assembly: GCA_004214275.1. Taxonomy (GTDB): domain Bacteria; phylum Actinomycetota; class Acidimicrobiia; order Acidimicrobiales; family Poriferisodalaceae; genus MedAcidi-G3. The sequence goes on from SGYJ01000051.1 coordinate 11,406, forward strand.
CTCAGTTCATGCAATATGGATTGCAACAGGCCGACGGATTCGTCTTCCTTACCTAAATCCGTTACGCAAGTAATTGTGTCGAACTGTGCCATATCTCAGTCTTGGCCTAATTCCTGGGAGCGCCGACTAGCCGCTTCAATTGCCGCCGCAAAGGCGGCTCTCAGCCCATGATTTTCCAGTTCTCTCAAACCCGCTGCAGTTGTGCCCCCGGGGGATGTGACATCAGCTCGTAACTCGGCGGGCGGTTTCCCGCCGGCTAGCAAAGTGGAAGCGCCAAGGAGAGTTTGAATGGCAAGGTCTGTTGCTACTGATCGGCTTAGGCCGGTCATTACTCCGGCATCGATCATGGCCTCCGCTACTAAAAAGACGTACGCAGGACCTGAACCGGAGAGTCCCGTTACTGCGTCAAGAAGCCTTTCTTCAGTGCGAACAACAGTTCCGACAGCTCCCAAAATTTCTTCCGCCCAGGCGAGGTCTTCTGGGGCGGCAACTGGGTTACCGCAGATTGCTGCTGCTCCTTTACCCACCAATGCTGGAGTATTTGGCATTGCTCTGATCGCTGGGATAGCCGCCCCGGTTGCTTTATCAATGGCATCTAAAGTCACACCGGCAGCTACTGATAAAAGCCTTTTCGTTCCTGCTTCAGCAACTTGTTGAGCTACGGAAGCTACGACATCGGGTTTCGTAGCGATGATCGAACCTTCCGATGGTTCCATTTTTGCGGACACCCGCACGCCGTAGGTCTCGATTAGTTCTTGGGCGCGAGTAGTTGAAGGCTCAATGACGGAAATATTTTTTGCGTCGTGTCCGTTACGCAGTAGTCCACCCAGTAACGCCGCGCCCATTTTCCCGCCGCCAACAATCAGCAGTTCAACCATAGGGTCCACGGTAGCGGTCGACTTCGCCAGCGACTCGGCTCTATTTACTCTGCATTCTTTTCGGACGTATCTTTCAATTGCCTGGCGAAGCCCATTTTGAGCGCCGTGCGCCAATAACGCTCAACATATTCCCAAATAGTCCCAAGGATTCGATCCAGTTCGTCTTCATCCACTGCATGGAATGGGAGTTCACCAGTGAGGAAAACCGCGTGTTCAGGGCCGATCCCAAATTGAGCTCCCACTAGGTCATAATTTCGGCGAAGTAAGAGCTCAAACAATTCTTGTTTATTGTCATCTGGGTAGGGCAAAAAGTAAGTTTCGTATTTCAAAGTTCTTTGACCGAGAGTGAGCCACACGGTGGTGACATCACGTTCTTCGCCTTCAAGACGGGCGTACCATCTTCTTTCGATGTCTTCATCACGGGCTACGTCTAGAAGTATGGGAAGTTCTTTTTGCTGACGTCGGAACCAGTCGTCAATTATTTGCTCTAAAGCGTCCAGTTCCTCTGGTCTTGCAACATCACGCGTCACGCGCAAGAAACCAGTTCTTTAGACGTCAGACGCCCAAAGACCTCTATAGCGTTCGTCGCACCAAGATCCCAACTGTTTAGCGTCGCTCGCTGGGCTCCACGACGACCCATTTCGTATCGCATTTCGGGCTTGTCAAGCAGTTCATCTATTGCAGCTGCGAATATTTTTTGATCACGTTCAGCTACTAAGAGCCCTGTGACGCCGTTCACAACGTTGTCTCTAAGGCCACCAACATTGCTAGCCACTACGGCCGTCCCGCAGGCGGCTGCTTCAAGCGCTACAAGCCCAAAAGATTCGGATCGACTCGGCACCAAACAGATGTCAGCAGCTCGATAGTAGGCAGGCAACGCTTGATGCGGTTGCGGTTCAATGAATACGACGCGGTCTTCGAGGCCATTAATTTCAATCTGCTGCTGCAGAGCTTTCAGTGTTTCCGGTCCTTCATCTCCGGAAAGACCTCCGACAACAACTAACTGTGCATCTTGGCTTTTGCTCGAAGCTAAAGCTCCAATAGCTACGTCTAGCCCTTTGAGTGCCTGAATGCGACCGACGAAAAGGAGCACAGGGTAATCCCCTAGGCCTATTGCGGCCCGAGCAGAACGCAAAGGCCCAGGACTGAAAAGGTTGCTATCCACGCCGGGGGTCAATATTTCAATT
>SGYJ01000052.1 GCA_004214275.1 Acidimicrobiales bacterium
CGCCCCTCGTAACCGACGTGAGTGTTAGCCCGACTAGTAGCAAACCCTAAAGCTCCTGCTTCGAGAGCTTCGGTTACTAGTTGACGTTGACGTGCAATTTCGGCTTCAGTGGCCTCTCGCTCGGTGGCCTCTTCTCCCATCACGTACATTCGCAAAGCGGTATGGCCGATCATGGCTGCCATGTTTACGGCGCAACCATTTGAGTCAAGAGCGTCAAGGTACTCGGGGAAGGTTTCGAAGCCCCAGTCACCCAGTCCAGCGCGAAGGGCCTCGACACTCATGCCCTCCACATTTTCAAGGGTCCGCATGATCAGGTCTCGATGTTCCGGACGAGTTGGTGCTACGGAGAAGCCACAGTTACCCATAACAATGGTGGTCACTCCATGCCATGGAGAACAACTGACTAATGGATCCCAGAGCACTTGCGCGTCGTAGTGAGTGTGGATGTCAACAAAACCAGGAGCGACAATCCGGCCTGTCGCGTCAATAGTTTTATCGGCCTCAGCTGGAGCGTCACCCATCGCGACGATCCGTTGGTCCTTTATTCCCAGATCTCCTGAGTATCGAGCAGCTCCCGTGCCATCAACGATGGTGCCACCCGTAATTTTGAGGTCGTAAGACATTTCGGTCCCCTTGTGTGGAATATGTCCAAAATAGTTGGATTTGAACGGTCTTGCAGATTTCTTCGTGCGTTAAGTTGCTCCGGTAGACTTTCGAGAGAGCTATTGAAGGGAATTTGGTTTGCCGAAACAGAAGGACGACGCCATCCTGCTTGAGGGCAAGACGGTTGAAGCGCTCAAAGGTGGGCACTTCCGCATCGAGTTGGATAATGGACATGAAGTTCTTGGTCACCTGAGCGGCAAAATGCGAAAACATCACATTCGCATTCTTCCCGGAGACCGCGTTCAGGTAGAGGTTTCTGCTTACGACCTGACTCGAGGGCGAATCACCTACCGTTACAAGTAGCTCTGGGACTAGCCCTCTAAGGACCTAATCAGAGTAAGACGCTGTCCATTCACATGGTGTGAGGACTTGAAGCCAGTCATAGCTATCTAACGCAACGTTCACTGTCCACATTCGTGCTGACCCGATTCGGGGATCTTGATATGAGATCTGCTCAAAGAAAGGATTCCCGACCTCTTTGACAAACAAGTCCGGCGCGGTAATCCCGCAGTCGGGGTTTAACTCAATGAGCCAGTAGGTTTTTTCTTCGTTGCAAGGGCCTTCGCACGCGTTATAGACCATAAAATCGCCGACGCCCTGATGTCGGAGCCCAACGAATGTCAGACCCTCCGAGGAGAACAAAAATCGATCTCCTGACTCGGGAGAGTTCCCAGCATCTATCTGCTGATTCCATAAGAATGCGTCCGGAAGCAGATCGATTTCCCAGCCGGCGGAAGCTGTAACAGCTATTTCTTGCACTCCTTGCGTAGTGTCCTCTAGCCAACGGATCCCTTGAACGGGCCAATTACCACCGTCGCCAGCACCACCAGCACTATCGGAATATCCGAAGGAAGCAACAGCGGTCTGGTTATCGCGCAGCTCGATAATCGGTCCTGAATTTGGGGCTGTACCTCTGTATATGGCTGTCCGATAACCAGACCACTCATCGCCCACCGTTACGACTTCAGGTCCGTAGCCACTGATTCTTACGGCCCCTTCACCAATAGATGTGGAGGTCACCGGATACTGGGCGGAAGTAGTTGAAGGAGAAGACGAAGCAGTTGGTGTGACGGTGGTTGAGGAAGCGTTAGTTGGCGCAACCGATGTGGATTCAATCTCAGAATCCGCTGTCGAAGTCGCTTGAGGTGAAGAAGATGACACAGTTTCAGGGTCAACAGGATCGGAGGAGTCGCCACCGCCAAATGCCTGAATGATGGCCGCAACAGCCAATAAGAAACCGACGGTTACGACGAGTAGCCTTGAACGGTTTGGTGTCACGTGCTCCAGAGTAAAGATAACTAGCCCGAAAAAGTGGAATGCTGAGACCTTTGTAGAGGGTTTCGTTACATCAGGGTTGCTGTGGGATCTACGCTCCAAAGGTGGATGAAAACGAACAAGCCCATAAACCCGGAGTTACCCCATATCTAGAAGGCGTCACCGTTTTAGATTTCACTCAATATCTTGCAGGACCATCCTGCACCAGACTCTTAGTTGAGATGGGCGCTGATGTCATAAAGGTCGAATACCCACCGTACGGCGACCCGGTTCGGCCGAGCCCACCTAGACGAAACGGTCGTTCTGCGTATCACGTTCAACAAAATCGCGGCAAGCGAAGCTTGTCCGTCGATTTAACCAGACCGGAAGGCATATCTCTTATAGAGGACCTCGTCCCAAAGGTCGACATAGTCGTTGAGAATTACAGCCCCGGAGTCATGGAACGACGTGGTCTTGGATATCAGCGGCTGCGAGAGTTGAACCCTCAGATAATCATGGCTTCTATCTCAGGATTTGGTCAATCTGGCCCGCTATCAGAAAAGACCGCTTTCGATTTTATCGCTCAAGCCTATTCCGGCTTAATGCATATGACCGGGGAGCCAGATGGGCCACCAATGCTGATAGGCGCAGGCATTGCCGATACCTCCACGGGCGTTCACGCCTTCGCGGCTTTGGGGTATGCCCTTTATCGTCGCGACAGGACAGGTGAAGGTTCACACCTCGACATTGGGATGGTTGACGTGATGTATCACATGCAAGAAACAGCGGTATCTGGACCGTCTTTATCTCAAGGTGAAGTAGTTGGAATGCGCACAGGCCGCCACTACGCTCCGGCGAGTCCAGCGGGAATCTTTAAAGGCCCGCAAGGATGGATTGTAGTTTTCGCGCTGGAAAATCAGATAGCTAATCTATGGGCAGCGCTAGGCAGGCCAGAATTGGCTGAAGACCCTAGATTTCTAAATAATCGAACCCGTTTGGAACACCGCGACGCGTTGACAGACATTATCGAGAATTGGATGAAGACCTTTGACGACGACGAAGATGTCGTAGGGGTCTTAGAACAGCACAGAGTGCCGTGTGGTCCGGTAGTGGAGCCAGTCAAACTCGCAGAAACGCACCCACACTTCCTTCAAAGGGGAACGGTTCGTGAAGTGACCGACCCTCTCGCAGGACCGATGTTGATACCCGGCTTTCCCCTTCGGTTTTCTGACGCCCCGGAATTACCAGATCTAGTGGCAGCTGAAGTTGGGGAACATAATGATTCGGTACTCGGCGATCTGCTTGGCATGGACCCCGAATCTGTGTCGGTTCTCGAAGATGAGGGCGTTCTTTATAGACGACCTCCCCGAGATTGACGTAACTTCTCACCATGACTAGTTCAAGCATGCCCAACGGGGTAGTTCAATACAGCCAAAACGACGGTGTAGCAACGATCACTTTGGATCGGCCCGAGAGTCTCAACTCCATGAACGACGAGCTGATGCAAGACATCACTAGCGCACTGGCCGTTGTTCAAGAAGATGAAACTGTCCGTGTGGCGGTGATAACAGGGTCAGGTCGTGGATTCTGTTCTGGCGCCGACCTAAATAACGCCGCGGATCAAAGCGAAGATTCCGATCCGGGCGACCCAACGGAATCTATGGGAGATTTTTTCAACCCCGCGTTAGCTGCCCTGCATAATTGTCCGGTCCCCACAGTTGCCCGAGTCAACGGAGTAGCTGCAGGTGGTGGCCTTGGACTGGCATTGGCTTGTGACATAACCATTGCGGCCGAGTCAGCATTCTTCGTCGCAACCTTCGGTCCTCGATTGGGAATAGTCCCCGACTTAGGTTCAACCTGGAGTCTTCCAAGGCGCGCCGGAAGGTCAAGGGCATTAGGGATGGCAATGCTTGGAGATCGCATAACCGCGGTGCAAGCAGCTGACTGGGGACTCATTTGGAAATGCGTTGCTGATGATCAACTTGATGGAGAAGTCGCAACAGCCACTGACATATTGAAACGAACAAGTCCGGACGCCATGGTGAGAATTCGGCAGTCGATTGACGGCGCTTCCACAACTGGGTTTGTTGATCAACTTGCAGTTGAAATGGAACACCAGTCAGTTCTTATCCCTCGCAACATGGCCGCTGCAGCCCAAGCTTTCTTAGAGAAACGCGATCCTGAATTTGATGGACAGAGAAACTAGGAACCAATCTTTTTGTAAATCAAAGGCCTATCGGCTTGTCCTAACAGTGTTTCGTTAGCAAGACTGTCACTATGTCTGACACTGCTACTGCAACGAACAATTCAGAAGAGACACAAGTCACCTCGGCTATTGATGCCTTGCTCTCAGAAAATGACCCTAAGAAAATGAGCTACGAAGAGTTTCGTGGCGCCCAGTTTGACCACGGCCTCGCATGGGTTTATTTCGACGAAGGCAACGGCGGTCTGGGAGTAAACCCCGTATTGCAAAGGCAGGTTGAGGTTCGGTTACGCGACGCTGGGGCCTCTCCGATGAAGCCGGCAATGTTCTTCATGCACCTCGCTGCTCCAACCATCCATACCCACGGAAGCGAAGAGTCTAAGGACAGGTTCTTGCGTCCCATGTTCACTGGTGAGGAACGTTGGTGTCAGCTGTTTAGCGAACCTGGAGCCGGCAGTGACTTCGCCGGGCTGGCAACCCGAGCGATCGAAGACGGTGACTCTTGGATTGTCAACGGCCAAAAAGTCTGGAACACAATGGCCCATCTGGGGGACTGGGGGATGCTGGTGACACGAACTGACCCCGACATGCCCAAGCATCGCGGTATGACTTACTTCGCCGTTGATATGAAAAGCCCCGGCGTAGATGTGCAGCCGCTGAGACAAATTACAGGCGAAGCAGAATTCAACGAAGTTTTCCTCACCGACGTGCAAATACCAGATTTCAACCGCATCGGTGACGTGGGGGACGGATGGCGTGTGTCGCTCACAACGCTAATGAATGAGCGCAACGCGATAGGCGCTGGAAGTGGTGGCGGACCTCCCAAAGCCGGGTCTGGTCCTGTTGCAATCTTGACGAAAATGTGGCGAGACTCACCTGAATCCAAGCGCACCAGCGTCACTCGTGACCGCATAATGCGGTTATACGTGCGCTCAGAAGCACAACGCTTAACCAATATTCGCGCTGGACAGAACCGTCGAAAGGGAAACCCGGGACCAGAAATGTCGATTGCCAAGCTTGCGTTCGCCGAACTGAATCAGGACCTTCTTACAGCAGCGGTCGACATGATGGGCATGGCAGGCCAAGTTGATTACGATTACACCTTCCGTCGGCCCGAAGACCTGTCTGTCGACGGATCAGAAAATGGTGTGCAGCATGGCTTCTTGCGGGTGAGAGCCAACTCCATTGAAGGTGGAACATCGGAGATCATGCGGAACATACTTGGTGAACAGGTTCTTGGTCTTCCCGGTGAGCCGCGCATAGATAAAGATATTCCGTGGATCGAGGTCCCTCGAAGCTGAACTTCTCGGCTTCAGACTTGAGAACTGATCCCAAGTAGATCTCTTATGTTGGGAGCCCAACTAAGGGTCCCAGGTCTTTGACTGGAGATAGCCGACCCTAAAGTTTGAGCGGCAGGATGACCTCCTGAGACGATTGCTACCTGTTGAGTGCAACGAGGGCTGCCATGATTTCCTTGGGTCAGAGGTTCTCCACGACCAAACATTCGATGAGGTTCGGTCCACACCAAGTAGATATTTGGAGCTGCTAGTACTCCGCCTTCCACTCCTTCTAACTGAAGTATTTCTGCATGAAGTTGAGCAAATTCTTGTTGCGAAATCTCATCAGAGGCGACGACGATTGCTCCGGTTCCGTCGTTTCTTATCTGAACCGGCCACCCGGCCGCTTTAGCGTGATCTCGAAGGTTGACGCATTCGGGGTGGTCGGTTGGTTCTTGGCAGTGATCGCTGACTGTAATGAGCACTGTGTCATGCCAGAGGGGCTTCAACAAATCCACAAGTGAACCGTAGGAGCGGTCGCTGCGACGGTACTGAGCTAGCGCTTCATCGGAGTCTGGTCCATACATATGCATCGAGGTGTCAGGTTCATTGAGATGAAAAAGAACGAAATCCGCATCTAAATCCGTGCTCGCCGCCGCCTCGATGACTGCTTCATCTTTGGGGTAGCCGTAGGCATCGAGAGGGGTTCCTTCTGGAGGAGTACCCGCCGGCGGCCAAGACACATCTGCTTCTAAGGCGCCCATCGTTGCTAACAGTTTGTGGTCGCCCACGACAGCTACTGACGTCAGATTCGCAGCCTTGCAATCATCAAATACGGTGCGGCCCTGAGGTCCGCTGTCGTAGGTTTTGCCGAACTCATTGTTGATCCAAGCCCAGTTCCCCCAGTGTCCGGTCTCTGCGGGAGGCAGCCCCGTCATAAACGCTGCGTGGTTTGAGTACGTGACCGAGAGCATGAGCGATTCACCACCGGAAGCTGACATTGCACCTAGCTTCGCCTGTTGTAACAAATTTGGGGTCACATCGGAACTAATCGCCGAGTGGGGAAATGCATCAAGGACCACGAATACAACACGCATACCTTCACCGTATGCGACGCGACGCCCGTCGCCGGTCTACCGTAATGGAATGAGCGAATACGTCACCCTCGAACAGCGTGGTCATGTCAGCGTCCTGACTTTGGACAATGGTGAGAACCGATGGACCACCAACATGGTGAGAGAACTAAATGCTGCATTAGATGAGGTCGAGCAAACAGAGGGACCGCAGGCGCTTGTAACTGCGTCATCGGATTCTAAGTTTTTCTCCAACGGGCTCGACCTTGACTGGATCACTAGCAAAGGTGAGCACGAAGGAGGAGATCGAAAAGTCTTCGGTGATGAGGCGATGAAGCTTTTCTCTCGGCTCATCACGTTCCCGATGCCGACCATTGCAGCAGTTAACGGTCATGCGTTTGGCGCAGGATTTATGTGGGCCTTGTGTCACGATCAAAGAGTGATGCGCCGAGACAGAGGGATGATGTGCGCAAATGAGGTAGAGATTGGTATGGCCATCCCCGAACCTGAATTAGCACTCTTTCACCACAAGCTGCCGCGCCACGCCTTCTATGAAACCGTCCAATTCGCGAAGCGTTGGACAGGAGAAGCGGCATTTTCCGCAGGCTTTGTTCAAGAACTGGCGGAAGAAGACGAAGTCACCGACACGGCAGTTGAACGTGGGGAGGAACTATCGCGATTTGGTGGTAACCGCAATGTCTTCGGATGGATGAAAGAACATATTTGGGGGCCTGAAGCTGCCATCAACAAAGTGGATGGGCCCGCACACATGCTCGCCCACAACGACGAGTACCCACACCCCCCGAGGTTCAGCTAGTCAACTTTCGGCGCCAGCAACAGGTTAGGGGCTGGTCTCGAGCCTGTAACCGTCGCCATCAACGTGCATAGTGCCCGCAGTTGGTGTGCCGAAGTGGGTTCCAATCACCAGTGTTTGCCCATCTGCCCAGCGCGCGAATGCTTCAAACCGAGTGGAGCGAGCCATATCTGGATCAGTATCAAAACTGGAACTCAACTCCGGATTAGCTATTTGAATCGGACTGTGCGCCATGTCACCGGTAATGATGGCCCGCTGACCCCCGGACTCGACTCTGACGCTGATATGTCCTGGTGTGTGACCTGGAGTGGACTCAAACGAAACGAAGTCCCCGATTTCATGATCAGACCCGACAAGATTGGCAAGTCCAGCATCCTTAATGGGTGCCACCGAATCCTCAAACACAGGATCGCCAAATAAGTCTTCAGTGTTAGACCAGTGATCGAATTCGACGCCCACGAAAATGTATTCGGCATTCGGAAATGTTGGCACCCACTCGCCATCAACTAAGCGAGTGTTCCACCCAACGTGATCCACATGCAGGTGGGTACATACAACGTGAGTGATCGAGTCAGGCGCGTATCCGGCGTCAGATAGCCGATCTAGGAACGGCCCTTGCTGCTCGTGCCACAGCGGATTTCCACGTTCTTTGTCGTTCCCGACACAAGTATCGACAGCAATACGCTCGCTGCCAGTGTCGATGACGCAACAGTGAATTTTCTGAAGAAGATGACCCTTTTCTCCAACGAACGGTGCCAACCACGGAGACTTCCTACGGAGATCTAGCACCCCGTCTTTATCGATCGTAGAAAACATGAATTTTGGGGAGGTGGGATCGGAAGATTCCGGAACCGAGGTAATCGTGGCGTCCCCTACTCGCCACTTCAAAATGTCATCGTGCATAGGCCGACGATAGTGCCGGAACCAACCATTTTCCGAAGAGCTGCAGGTAAATGGACCTAGACATCGTTGTTTCACCCGGTCACAGCTGTTGTCGAGTTAGGTCTAGTAAAGCCCTGTCCACGACAACTGTTCACGATACGGCGTCCCATCAAACCCCAACGCTCCATACCTCGCTTCGACCGCATCAATCTTTTCTGAATCCCAGTAAGAGTCCCCAGGGGCTGGAAACCCGAGAACCGAACGTGCTTCAGGGGTCGCTTCTGCTATCAGTCGTTCCATTCGCTGGTCTGGTTTGTACATGGCCCAAGCCCACCCAGGATGAAGTGTGCTAATCCAAGAAGCGTCAGCTCTTCTGAACGTCAAATTCTGAGCTAAGCGAAGCGCTCCGGGTAGCAATGATGTTCCTCGATGCCACGTATCGTGTCGATACAAAAGCACTGAACCCTCTCGATATTGGGCGTAGACCTCACGTTCGTAGAGTTCCCGTCGAAACTCTGCCACCGCAGGACGATTCTGCATGAACCATGCCTCTGCTCGCGTGCGGTCATTGATCCAAGGAATATCACTGACGCCAGGAGTGTTCACCATGGGTGAGCTATATGCGATGTCATCGCTGCCTTGACGCGGAACGACTGCGGTTGCGCCTCCCACCTCGGTTTCGTTGCACAGGTAGACGATGATTTCAACCGCCTCAGGTTCATTCCATGCCGCTGGGTGGGTCAACGTGTGATTTGGGTAATCAAGATGTATCCGTTGGTCTTGATTATCGAAATCACCACGGTCTCCGGTCTCTCGCCCATATTTGGGCCACAGGTCAGATTGGCTGAGTCTTAGTTCGTTAATTGGTACCTCCAACAACTGCGAGGACGCCTCAAGTAGGTGGGGGTGCAAAGACAATCGATTGAAGCAAGCGTCTCGATCCGGGAAGGTCATTCCGCTGCCGAAATCGTTCAACCTCTGCGCTTCATCGGAATCAGGGTCAGGGAACCGAGATGTAGCTGCCTGAGCGACGTCGCGAATAAGTTCAATCGGGAGGAGCCCATCGACAAGAACGAAACCGTGCTCACGCCAACTTCTCACTTGAGCGTCAGTGAGAGTTGAGCTGTCGACATCCACCAACGTTGGCTGAATGAACTCCTTCATTGAATTCAAGAAGTATTGGGTTCGTTAACTGGGGTCTCGACCAGTGAGACCTAAGAAACGCTCAGAGGCCGGAGCGTCGTCAGCAGTTTGAACCTCGTCAGCTACAAGACCCCATTTAGATAGCGTCTCTCTCATCGGCTCAATAAGTTCATGGCTGTTGGCTGCCAGATCATCAGGAATATGAGCTTCGACTCCTGTTGCTTTACCAATATCCCAAGCATGAGTCATTGGATCCCACTGCACGATCCTGATCCACTCGTCAACTGTCATCGGACCAAACCAAAATTTCCCTTCTCGTTCGAGAATGCCTGTTTGATCCAGAGCTTCCAAGGCTGCATCTCGTGTTGAATTCCAAAGCGCCACCGGATCTGGAGCTGCATCAACAGACTCTGGTGGAACTGTCTCTCCACTATTCAACGTCGCTGTCATAGCTGTTAGGACTCCACAGTGGTGCCGCAACACATCTCTAGCTGACCACCCTTCGCAAGGCGATTGATTGTCCCAATCCTGTGGGGCGACGCGGCGGACTACTGCATCGAACACGTATACGGACTGAGTGAAGTTTCGTAGATTGACGCTCATGAACGGTCATTTCCCCTTGGCTCTAATTGACAATTAAAGGTGCAACTATCCTCGCAGGTAAACCCGTAACCCGCCGAGTAAAACTTGTTCGTCATTAACTACACAATCGCGTTGCTCTGCTCCAGCAAGGACAGCGTCTCGATCGACGCAATCCACATCAATGCCGCCAAGCCCGTCGCCGCGTCCATCTGTTGCCTCTACGAATCGAATCGAAGCATTGTCAAACTCAATAGCTGGGTTCCCTGCGTTGTCTGTATGTAACTCGATCTGAGCTATCTGGGCCCATCTAGCAGCCAGCCGTTCAGGGTCGACTGCTTGTAGCTCGGCTGCGGAAATTGCGCGGACGCGTTCAGTACGCGAAAAATCTGCCCACTGAGAACCCGCAGGCCACCACGGACCGTCAACGTTCTCAGCACCGTCCACTTTCATCTGGTCCATTTCAAAAAAGCTTCCACCAGTGTCAGCTGGGTGCAGCTGAATTCCTTCGAAACCACCCTTGTCATACTCCATATGGTTCGCTACCCGAACTCCAAGTTCTCCCACATGGGCGATTCGAGAAGCGACATCATCTACCTGGTTGATCACCATGTATCCGGTATCACCCCCCCTTCTTTCGATGTAACGACCACCGGCCGTGGGGCTTGTAACGGGTGTTACACATTCCAGGAACTGATTCCCTATAGGCCACAAGGTGTTCTTTAAACCAAAAACACCTACCCCCGGGTCGATATGGCAGGCTTCCACACCGAGAACTGTTTGAACATCAAGAGCAGTCTTCAACAGATCTGAGGTAACCACGGCGATTTGACGGAGACGAATCCACATAGAAATACCCTAAGGCCTTCATCAACCCTCCCGCTGAGGCTTCCGAGAAGTTCTCCTGAAAAGCGTGTTGCCCAAGCAACGTATTGGTGGACAGGTAGGTCGTCACGATGAGGAATGTAGGGCCTACCCTTTAGGTATGGCCCTACACCCGAACGGCGTTAATCATCTCGCCATTTCCACCCGAGACATGAAGACACAACTCACGTTTTTCGCCGATGTGTTGGGGTGCCCAACTAAGGCTTTGTATTGGATGCATGGAGTTGAAGGCTGTTACCACGGCTTTGCAGAGCTATCCGAAAGCTCGTACATAGCCTTTGTTCAACATCCCGAAAACGCAGAGGAAATAAAATGGGGTGTAACCCATGCAGGTAATGGGGGTGAACCGGTGACAAAAGGCGCAATGCAACACGTTGCGTTCAACGTCGACGACATAGAAGAGCTATTACAACTCAGAGATCGGATCCGGGCCCACGGTATTCAAGTGTTAGGACCGTTAGACCACGGTTTCATTCAGTCCATGTACTTCGCAGGACCTGAAGGGCTGAGCCTAGAAATTTGCGTCGGTAGCGATATCAATGCCGAAGCGTGGGTGGACCCCGAAGTGCGAGACCTTTGTGGCATCGACGAAGCAGAGATGCAATCTCTCAAAGATCCGACCGAATTTGACCCACTTGGTGAATCGCTGCCGAATCCGCCATTTGATCCAGACAAGCCCCACATGCATTATCCACCCGGAGTGTTGGAAAAAGTCATGGCTGTGCCCGATGAGGTCGTATGGGACAAGTTCAGCGAAACTACGCCGCCGGTTGAAATCGACTAACCACTAGATGACTCACAAGTAATGCATGAAGAGCGTCGTCCAGCTGTTTTTGCTGTCAAGCAAAATTTAGGAGTAGCGACTCCTCAGGATTCGAAAGAACGGCTTTTGACGCCACACTTTGGTGTCCTGTGTCTTTCCGCATTGTTTTCTGCCCTCGGATTCTCATCGGTTATTCCCACCGTCGCCCGTTTTGTCGTAACGGATCTCAATGGCGGAGACCTAGAAGTGGGAATAGCTCTCGGAGTGTTTTCTTTCTCGGCAGTGCTTGCTCGTCCCTGGATCGGGCGACTTGGAGATCGAAAAGGTCGTCGACTGTTAATCGCTGGCGGGTCATTCGTTACAGCAATAGTGCTCGCTGCGCATGCCCTTGCTGATAGCTATCTCGTTCTTTTGATTGCTCGTTTAGCTATGGGAGCGGTCCAAGGGGCGTTTTTTGTTGGCACTGTCACCCTCACAACTGACCTTGCTCCCGAACATCGAAGAGGGGAAGCCGCTAGCTACTTTTCGGTAGCTATATATGGGGGTATGGCTTTTGGTCCTTGGTTAGGGGAGTGGGCGGCGGGCCGCTGGGGGTTCGATGGGGGCTTCCTGCTAGGTGGTTTGTGTATGGCGTTGGCTGCAATCATCGCTTGTTGGTTGCCAGATTTCGTGGAGGGCCAAGAAGGTAATGTCGCTTTGGCTAAGCCGTCAAAGGCGAGTTCGCTGCTTTACCGCTCAGCCATTTGGCCCGGAACCGTCATGGCTCTCGGCATCATGATTTTCCCTGCCTTACACGGCTTCATGCCCAAGCTCATGGATGAACAGAACTTGGGAGATGCCGGACCGATTTATGCGCTCTATGGACTATTGGTCCTTGTTCTAAGGCTTATATGTAGTCGCCTTCCCGACGCGCTCGGGACAGCCAAAACGGCTGCGATAGCTCTCACCGGATCCTCTATCGGAATGCTAGTCATGGGTAGTTTCGTCTCAAGGCCAGGCATGTTTGTTGGGGCAGCTATTTTAGCGATCGGAGGCTCGCTGCTGTATCCAGCCTTGATGGTCGCGGCAGTCGATGGTGTGCCCGCTAATGAGCGTGCGCAAGCAATGAGTACCTTCACGATGTTCTTTGAATTGTCAGGCGGAATAGGGGGTCCAGTATTGGGGGTCGTCGCTTGGATGAGCGGAACCACTGTTGCTGCCTTCTATGGGGCCGCCGTTCTTGCCGCGACTGGACTCCCAGTTCTGCTTGCCTGGAGAAGAAAGAATCCAAGTATTACTTAACAGTTGACGCGTTAGATACGGGGCACAGAACTTGGACTCTAAGAGCTTCAGGTAAACAGTTGATGATGTCGAGATAAGAATTCAGCTACAGCTTCAGTAAAGGCGTCGTTGTCATCACCAGCGACCATGTGGCCGGTGCCCGCCACGTCCACAAACTCTGCCTCGGGGACTAAATCTAGAAAACTTTTGACTGCTTCTGGAGTGACGAGGTCCGATTGCCCACCTCGCACAAGCAGGATTGGGGCGGTAGTGGAAAGCATTCCTTCCGACATGATTTGGCTGACCCGTTCCATATGAGCCGCTAAGGCCGACTGATCACCTGTATCGAATC
>SGYJ01000053.1 GCA_004214275.1 Acidimicrobiales bacterium
TGGCACAGAGGTTGGGTCAATAATTGCTCCACCCACCTTCGCGCAAGCCAGCGCACAATTCGATCCTGAGTATTTCCTACGTCCGAAAGATGGCCAGAAATGGTTTGGTAGCGGAGGCACCGCTTCGGGCACCTTGGTGAAGGAAAAGGCGGAGCAGGATTCTGAGCCGGAAGACGAAAAATCTGGATCGTCAGCAGGAGGGCTGCACGCAGAGCAGCATTTCACGTACCACCGGCATTTGATGCCAGGCGATGTTCTAAGTGCCGAAACTAAGCCTGGCGAAAGCTGGGAAAAGGAATCCAAGCGAGCTGGGGTGCTGAAATTCAGCGAAAGTATTACCGAGTATCGCGATCAGGACGGTGAGCTCGTAGTAACCGCGCGCAGCGTCGGTGTAGTCACCGAAAAAGTCATAGAGCAGTAGGAGAAGCGAGAATGGGATTAAATGCAGAAGAACTCAATGTCGGTGATTCCTACTCTGAGGTGATTGTCGAAGATTTAACGCGAACTCAGATTGTGCAATACGCGGGCGCCTCCGGTGACTACAACCCGGTCCACAGCGATGAAAAATTCGTCACAGAGGTCGCTGGATACCCAACAGTGTTCGCTCACGGGATGCTTACGATGGGAATGACAGGGAGAATGGTCACCAACTATGTCGGTGATGGGCGCCTGACATACTACGGCGTACGTTTCGTTAACCAGGTTTGGCCAGGCGACACCCTCACAGCAAGAGCGGAAGTAGCTGAGGTCCGAGAAGAGAATGGTGAGACTCTGGTTGATTTGGCTATCTCAACGACAAACCAAGACGAAAAGTTCGTGTTGACAGGTAACGCCACAGCTCGGCTGAACTGAACTACCGCTGTTCACCACTCAAGGTGGCTGCACTCCTTTCGACCCGACCAAGCGCTATCCCTTGGCGCGCCCGGAGTAACCGAATAGCTTTCCGGCAACTTTTCGGATTTGGATCTCCTCAGCACCTTCGGTAATCCGATATCGGCGATGATGCCGATAAATATGTTCGAACGGCATGCTTCGCCCGTAGCCGACTCCACCGCAGCTCTGCATAGCGCGGTCGGCAGCATCGCAACAGAACCGATTACCCCTGTAGTTGCACATTGCCACACGGTCCGTGATCTCCATGTGGTCAATGCCTTGATCCATCTCCCATGCTGTCTTCCAAATGAGGGCTCTGATCATTTCCGCCTCTGTATACAACTCTGCTAGTGGGAACTGGATTGCCTGATTCTGCGAAAGGGGCTTTCCAAAGGTCGTTCTGTTATTGACATAGTCGACAGCAACATCGATGCAATGGAGTCCCGCCCCTACCGAAGAAGCTGCTTGACGTATCCGATTTTCGTGAACAAACAATTGAGCAGTTTGAAGACCCCGACCCTCCTCACCGAGTATGTCGTCATTGTGGACTCGTACATCAGTAAGCCTCACGTGGGCATGATCTGTAGGCATGTTGAAGGTCCACATAAACTCCTCAATACCGAAGCCAGGGGAATCAACTGGGACTATGAAACAAGTGATGCCCTGCCCTTCGCCTGGAGAACCAGAAGTTCGGGCGAAAATGTAGTCATGTGTTGCGTGATGAAGTCCAGTGTTCCAGTACTTCTCCCCACTGATGATCCACTCGTCACCATCACGGACAGCGGTTGTCTCCATCCAGGTCGCATCGGAACCGTGAAGAGGCTCAGTTAACCCAAAGCCGATGCGTGCAGTCCCTTCGAGCATCTTGGGTATCCAGTACTGCTGCTGTTCTTCGGAACCGTACTTTTCCATCATCAGAACAGTTGGGAAGTTACCGATAATCGAATTCTCGTTTTGTAGATCGTTGTGCAGCCCTAAGCCTCTTCGAGCTAGATGCTCGCGGACGATAGCCATGCCGAGGTTCGTTCCGTCTTGACCGCCGAAACGTTTCGGAAGGTGCCACCTTAAGAAGCCGGCAGCATCTGCTTCACTCCGCATCCGACCAAGCAGCTCCTCCCATTCGGCGTTGGGTAGACCGTCTCGTTCCCAGTCGGTCCTGGAATCTTCCCGACGGTGGTCGAAGAACCTAATGTTGTCATCTTCAGATTCGATTGGCTTGATGACGTCCTCTATAAATTGATCAAGTTCACCAAGTAATTGCTGAATGTCAGTGGGAATAACGAAATCCATAGTCTGCGAACGTATACCGTCGTTCTGTATGGTGCTGCCAATTATTGTCTGGTCGGACTTTCTTTGACCGTGGTGCCATCTGGCGCGAGCCCGGGCGGTTCGTCTGAATGAACGCCACAACGTTGAAATTTCTTGGCTTCCTTATGAATTGCACCCAGAAATTCCAGCGGGCGGAAATGAAAATTCGAGGAGCTTTTCTGCACTGCAGCCACTCGCTGAAGAACTCGGAGTGACTTTGAACCCTCCGAGTCGGTTCTACCCAACTAGAAAAGCTCACCAGGCAGCCCTGGTGGTGGAACATGTGGCGCCGGACGAGGCAAACGTTTATCACGATCGACTCTATGCAGCTATCTGGGAGGAAGAGAAAGATATCGAAGACCCCGAAGTTCTTTCCGACCTAGCGAGAGACCTTGCGGTGCCCGCAGAATTGATTGAACGGGTGGTCAACAACGATGAGTTGAGGCCTGCTGTGGCTTCTTCGATGGAACGCGCACACGCATGGGGGGCAACCGGAACCCCCAGTTGGGTAATCGACAACAAATTGATGGTTCCAGGTCTACAAGATGACGAATTTTTTAATCGCGTGATTACCAAGCTGGCGACGACTCGAGACAATGAAGCCTCACCTGAATAATCATTAGCTCGCCGATCAAGGTACTGTCCTGTGTATGCAGCCGACGTATTCAGAAGAAGCAGAGTCTTACCGGGACAGAATTCAAGAATTCATAAGCGAAAATCTTCCTGCTAACTGGCAGGGAATCGGCTCTTTAACCGGCGATGCAAAAGCAGAGTTCGTAGGCGAATGGCGCCGGATTTTGACTGACAACGAGTTGCTCGCCACCATGTGGCCAACTGACTACGGCGGCCCTGGCCTGTCAGCCAATGAGAACGTGATTATTGCTGAAGAATTCACCAAGGCAGGATTACCTACCGGCGGCTCCAACGATGGCTTTGGAATAGGGATGGTTGGTAACACACTTATTGAGTGGGGGACCGAAGAACAGAAGAAGCATTACCTGCCGCGCATCCTTAATGGTGAAGACCTCTGGTGTCAGGGCTACTCAGAACCCGGAGCAGGGTCCGATCTTGCGAATCTTGGGTGTAAGGCGGAACTAGACGGTGAGGAGTGGGTTCTGAACGGTCAGAAGATCTGGACCTCCAGCGGTCATCTGGCGAACTGGATATTCGTGCTTGGTCGAACAGCTCCAGAACATTCAAAACACCAAGGCATCACCTTTTTCCTTTGTCCGATGGATCAGCCAGGAATCGAGGTTCGCCCCATAGTGAACATTGCTGGACACAGCCATTTCAATGAAGTGTTTTTCGCGGACGCGCGAGTGCCCAAAGAAAACGTTATAGGTCAGGTAAATGGAGGGTGGGCGGTCGCCATGACGCTTCTCGGATATGAGAGAGGTTTTGGGGCGACCACTACATACTTCAGGTATAGGTCGGAATTAGACCGCCTAGTGGACATGGCCCAGGAGAGGGGTCGCACCGAAGATAAAAGCATTCGACAACGTTTGGCTTGGTGCCACAGCAAAGTTGAAATAATGCGCTGGTTGGGTCAGCAAGTGTTGACGTCCTTTTTAAACGGAGAGCCGCCTGGTCCCAAGAGTTCTATTGGGAAACTCAATTGGAGTGAATACCACAGGGTTGTTACTGAACTGTCCTTGGACATTCTCGGCGCGGATGCAATGGTCATGGAGGGCGACTCTGCGTATGCGGCGGGCTTAGGTGCTGCTGATGCAGGTACTCCTAATACAACTTCAGCCTGGATTAACAGCTTCTTGGCAGCACGCTCTGGCACCATCTATGCAGGAACGAGCCAAGTTCAACGCAACATAATCGGTGAACGAATTTTAGGTTTACCTAAAGAGCCGCGTGCAGACGAAGGCCCGTGGAACGAGACACTTCGCTAACGTGCTCATCGGACTCAGTGGCGGCGCGTGCGCAGGAAAAACAACATTGGCGAAGGCGTTATTGGACGCACACACCTCGGCGACGTTGCTTTGCTTCGATGACTATTACCGGGACCTTTCACATATCACGCCTGAAGAGCGAGCGGCAATCAACTACGACCATCCTGATGCCCTGGACACCGAACTCTTTGTTAGCCACATGGATGACCTCGCCTTAGGCAAATCGGTAGATGTCCCCGAATATGACATGGCAACGCACACTCGACCTGGTGGAAGCCACCGCGTCGAGGCCGCCCCGCTTGTCGTTGTAGACGGGATGCTGCTACTGGCGGTAATGGAGTGTCGTGAGAGGCTAGATTTCAAAATTTTTGTTGACGCCCCACGAGATATGCGGCTGGAGCGACGCCTCAAGCGCGATGTGGCAGAACGGGGCCGGGATGCAGAAAGTGTCGAAAAACAATTCAATACCTCGGTGGAACCAATGCACACATCACTTGTAATGCCGAGCTCACAGTACGCGGATCTACGGATTGACAACCCGTTTGACCCGCGCTCGGCGGCGCAAATCGTGTTGGAGGAAATCAACAAGATCTAGTTGACTCGCATCAACTACTTCTCGATGAATTCAACCCAATTGCCATCCGGGTCTTCGACCATGCCTACAACGACCCCAGGTCGAGCTTCACGTCGATCCCAAATGATCACGGCACCAGCGGCGACGCACGCATCCAACGCGGTCTGAACATCTGCTACAGAGAGAGTGAAATAGCGCATTCCAGTTGCGCCCATCATTCCGCCGTCAGCTCCCGCGTCGACATCCTTGGTTGGTACAACGATCTTGAGCAAACTTTCGTTGGCCCACAGGCGGTGCATGGCTGCGACCCCCAAGGCTTCCATACTGATGGTCGCCTCGAATTCGAGTCCAATGACGTCTCGATAAAACGTCAACATCTCGTCACCCCTAGCAGTGACCATTCCGAGATCGAAACCGGCTTTGGTAAAGGTATTACTCACTGATCCTCCATGCCCTTGTTAGGTGCCTCAGTCGTAGCTTGCGCCGAGCCCAGCGCGCGCATCACTTTGGATACCGTAATTCGGTATCGGATAGCGGAGACCGTTTCGAGCCAGAAATTCCATACCTTCTATAGCTACGAGCAGATCTTGAGCCGTCAACGCCATCAACAACTCGTCTTCCATTACGCCGCCGTAGCGTCGTTCGGCAAAGCAGGGAATTGACAAACTTGGTTCTCCGGTAGCAAGCGCGCGACCCCAACTGTCCGCGCATGCCGATTCCCCAACGCAACCCCATTCAAGTTTCTTGTAGCCGCGCCACTGCAGACCGTTAATTAGCAAAATCATTTGAGCGGGAGTCGCGTAGACCATGCAAATGTCAGGAGGGTCAAGTCGCTTAGCCGACAGGGGCGACACTGCCATGGCCGAAAAAGAGCCGAAGGGTACGCAATCCATAGCTTCTTGGTGAGCGGAACTGTCATCTAGGGTCTCGAACCAGACGCCTTGCATTCGCTCCCCAGAGAGCCACTCATCGTCCTGGGGGTGAAGCCCGATGACGGCACCACATTGATCGCCGACTAGATCATCGCGTGTTATCCCTACTGTCCAATTGAGACGGCTCGCCATAGCGACTATTTGGTCGGTCGTATGAATCGCATTCGGCCTACGAATACGCGGCACCGCCTCCATCTCTTCCACAGTCGAAAATAGTTTCATCCCAATTGGGGTAGTCCTGATCCGCAGAAGAGCCTGAAGCCTGCCCAAAAGGTCATCCCAATCAACTTGTTCTGTTCGCAGATGCACCTGTTGTTCTTCGTTCTCGTCCATAACATCCCCTAACGTGCTACCGCCAACCTACCGCGATGTCTCATCGCATCCAGATGAATAGCTATTAAGTCCTCGTTCGATTCCCCATGGCTTTAACGAAGTGTTGGATTAGGGTGACTGCTTGATGTTCCGAATAGCAGTCCGAACGCACCTTTAGGAGAACACAATGGCCGATGGTCTTCGAGTTGAAACACACGGCAATGTGGGAGCAGTGATCATGGATCGCCCGCCCCACAATTTCCTCAATTTCAAACAGATACATGACATCGCCGATGCACTGGAAGAAATGCAAAACGACATGTCGATCCGTTGCGCAGTACTAGCGGCCGACGGCCGTTCCTTCTGCGCAGGCGCCGACTTCGCAGGTGATGGTGTCGGTGGTGGTGACGATGAGGTAGTTGGAGGCGATGCAACACTCGCGTTGTACCAAGGGTCCGGTCGATTATTTGACGTCACTATCCCAATCGTTGGTGCCATCCACGGCCCAGCCGTCGGCGGTGGACTTGGTCTGGCGATGGTTCCCGATATTCGAATTACCTGTCCAGATGCTCGATTTTCCGCCAATTTTGCTTCCCTCGGGATCCATCAAGGGTTCGGTATGAGTGTCACCGTTCCCCATCTATTGGGTCCCTCAAAAGCTGCCCAAGTTCTATACAGCGCTAAGCGCTACAAAGGGGAAGAGGCCGCAGAAATTGGCCTTGCCGATGAGTGCGTGCCAAATGAGCAAGTGCGAGACCGAGCATTCGAAGTGGCGACAGAAATAGCAGATAACGCGCCTTTAGCGCTACGTGCAATTAAGTCAACACTCAGGCTGGGCCTTGGAGATCAAGTAAGGGAAATCACGCAACGGGAGGCTCGCCTCCAAGCAGAACTATCCGTTACCGACGACGCAAAAGAAGGAATCGCCTCCGTAGGAGAACGCCGCAAAGGCAACTTCACCGGTAAATAAGGGATCTATTCCCGAATAGTCGACAACCCAAGAAACCCAATACTGACATGAACGTTCTAATCACCGGTGTTACCGGTCTCATCGGATCTGCGCTATCCAGCGAACTTCAACGACGGGGCGACAAAGTAGTTGGAGTATCCCGAAGTCCCTCGCCTGATCAAATTCCGTGGGAGGGGGTAACCCCAACATTCCTTAACGACATTGATGCTGTGGTCAATCTTGCTGGCGAATCCATCGCTGGTCGGTGGACCAAGTCCAAAAAGGGTCGAATATTAGCAAGCAGAGTTGAGGCAACTTCTTTTCTGGCCAACGCGATCGGCGCCGCAGATAATCCCCCCAGTTGTCTGGTACAAGCCTCAGCAGCAGGACTTTATGGCGACAGAGGCAGCGAGATTCTTGATGAGTTCGCTGGTCCGGGAGAAGGCTTCCTATCGGAGGTATGTCAACAATGGGAAAATGCAGCCAAACCAGTTGCGGATATCGGAATCCGCACAGCAGTACCTCGTTTCTCTGTTGTTCTAGCTAACGGACCTGGAGCTTTAGGCAGACTGGCCTTGATTACCCGACTGGGTATAGGCGGACCACTCGGCAATGGACGTCAGTGGTGGAGTTGGATTTCCCTTGACGACGCTGTGAAGTCCATCCTTCATCTGCTCGACCATGACGTCTCCGGACCGGTGAACATTTCAACGACTAACCCGGAGATCCAACGAACATTTGCTGCCACTCTGGGAAAAGTTCTTCGTCGGCCAGCCTTCATACCCGCACCCGGATTCGCGATCACCGCAGCATTAGGGGAAATGGGAAAGAATCTGTTACTCGACTCATTTCGTCTCCAACCAAACGTCCTCTTAGAAACCGGCTTTGTTTTCGAAGACCCAGAATTAGAAGGCGCGCTACGAAAGATCTTGAATAGATAAACGCACCATTGTTACTAGCCACTAAATAAGGTTTCCATCATGACTCTTCAACCCGACACCAAAGCCTTTGTTGAAATGGTCGAACTTGCCCGCGCAGAAGGCCCACCGGTTTCCGAGCAGACCCCCGAATTTGTCCGAGATCGCTATCTAGCAATGGCCCACGTCCTAGGAAAAGGGCCCGAACTGCCGAACGAAACCGCTGACATCGAAATCCCAAGCCCTAACGGCCCAATATCCGCACGGGTTTATCGGCCGTCACGAGAAGAAAATCTTCCGGCGTTAGTCTTTTATCATGGCGGCGGATTTGTAATTGGAGACCTCGAAACGCACGATAAAGAATGCCGGCTACTCTGCGCGAACGCAGGGTGCATCGTTATCGCGGTCGACTATCGATTAGCTCCAGAGTCACCCTTCCCCGCTGCTGTAGAAGACGCTTGGACTGCACTCCAGTGGGTTGCGAGTGAAGGGGAACAACTCGGAGTAGATACCGCACGCCTAGCAGTTGGTGGAGACTCCGCGGGCGGCAATTTAGCGGCAGTCATGGCTCTCATGGCACGCGATGCATCAATCGATCTCAAGTTTCAAATGCTCGTGTACCCAGCTACGGATGCGTCAAAGCACCACGACTCATTCACCGAAAACGCAGATGGACCTTTGCTGACTGTCGAGGTCATTGAGTGGTTTTGGTCTCACTATTTGGGTTCCGCATCGGACTCCGAAGTTCGGAACGACTGGCGCTTCTCTCCCGCGAGGGCCGACGACCATAGTGGCCTCGCCCCCGCATACATCGCCACTTGTTCTGCCGATCCGTTACGGGACGAAGGCAACGCCTACGCAGTTCAGCTATCTGAAGCTGGTGTCCCGGTCCAACATTCGCTCTTCGAAGGACAGCCGCACACCCTGTTCCAAATGTTCAACGTTTCCGAAGGAGCAAAGGACCTGATTGGTGAATGTGCGATGGCACTGAAGACGGCGCTCGGATGACCATCGACATACGCAGAGATCACTGGGGCGTAGCTCATGTGCAAGCCCCCGAACGTCTAGCTGCATTCGAAGCTCAAGGATGGGTCGCAGCTGATGACCGAATCTGGCAAATGGACTCCGACCGGCTTAAGGCCCAAGGACGCTGGGCGGAGATTGTTGGCCATAAAGGGGCCAGGGAGGACGCCTTTTTTAGGCGTTTGGGGTTAGCCGAAAAGTCTAAAACTGACTGGGCTGGTTTGGGTACTGAAGCCAAAGAGATAACAGAGGCGTATGCACTAGGAGTCAACCGTTGGCTGGGAGAACATAAAGACCAACTCCCCGAAGAATATCGCTATCACGATTTACTCCCCGCAAGTTGGGAAGCGTGGCATTGCCTAGCCGTCTACAAAATCCGCCACATCTTCATGGGAACTCTTCATCGCAAACTATGGCGCGGGCATCTCCTCGCGACTTGCGGCCCGCAGATAGTCGAAGCAATGCAAGGCAACATCAATGACGTTTCAATGATTACTCCGACGAACGGTCTTAGTCTTGACCTCTTATCAGGATTACCGGACGCGCTCGCTGCTAACTCCAACCTGCTCGAGGCCTTAGTTGATATCGATGGTGGGTCTAATTCATGGGCAATTCATGGATCCCGGACAGCGTCAGGTAAACCGCTATTGGCTGGCGACCCCCATCGAGGTATCGAGTTTCCGAACGTCTACCACCAATTTCATATGAAATGCCCAGAGTTCAACGCCATAGGACTGGCTTTCCCAGGGGTTCCTGGTTTTCCTCACTTCGGTCATAATGACGAAGTCGCGTGGTGCATCACTCACGGAATGGCAGACGACACCGATCTTTTTGTGGAAACGACCGACTTAGAGAAAATCGATTGGGAACCCGTACCTCTATCCATACGCGACGAAGGCCAAGTAGATGTCTATTGCGGTTCAACAGAGCGCGGCCCCGTGGTCATCGGAGACCCTGCCGACAAAGTCGCCCTGTCTATCGCGTGGACTGGAACAGTGGGTCAGGACACAACCTTTGATGCCTTGCTACCTATGTTGCAAGCCTCTAGTTGTGAGGAAATTGAAACAGCTGTACAGCCTTGGGTGATTCCCGTGAACAACATGCTCACCGCGGATCGACATGGCCACATTTCATTCAAAATTAGGGGCCGTGTAATTGAGCGTCCGGTAGCCAATCGGTGGACTCCTGTAGTCGGTGAATCGGCTAATTCATGGACAGGGTTGCAAGCAGTCCCGTTCGATCAACTCCCCGGCATCAGCGACCCACCTGACGGATATATAGTGACTGCAAATAACCGGCCTTCTGATAGTGCCCCGTACATATCGCTCGATTTCGCTGGCTCCTCTAGATATGACCGAATCTCACAACTAATAGAAGAGCTATCAAACGCCTCGCTGTCGGATATGAAGAACATCCACAGTGATGTTGTCTCTCTTCGAGCACCCGAAATAGTTGATGCCGTTGTGAAACGTGTTTCGAAGTTCACTCACCCTCTAGGTGACTGGCTGGTTCGTTCGCTGACCGAGTGGAACTATGAAGTTTCGGACAGCTCTGTAGAAGCATCGCTGTACGCAGTCATCCGCCGCCGGTGGTGCGAAAGTGTTGGGGAGCGGCTCGGAGTCTCGAATCCACAAGCCGGTGCTCCAGGTTGGCCATCCCCAGAAGCAGCAAGCAGAATGCTTGCAGATGGAGCCCTTGTTTTATTGGTGGAAAATCGTTGGACCCTAGTTCCCGGACTGGAAACAGACGAAGATTTGGACCAAGCGCTCTCATCATGCATAGATGAAACACTGACTGAGCTCCAGTTGAGGCTTGGCTCTGATACAGAAGGCTGGACGTGGGGTCGCCTCCATAGAATGGTTTCACCGCACCCGATGGCTTCGATACTTCACGCAGCGCAGCACCTGCACCCGCCAATCGATGCCTGTCCCGGAGATAGCGACACGGTTCGTTGTGGAAGCGTGATACCGGAAAGAGGCGAAAGGGCGTACGCAGCATCGGTTGCTCGGTATGCATTTGACCTTGCTGACTGGGATAACTCCGGGTGGGTAGTTCCACACGGTGTATCAGGTGTTCGAGGCACAGGACACGACATGGATCAGCGCCAGCTGTGGCTGGACTGTGAGCTTCTCCCCATGGCGTTTAGCGATGAAGCAGTCAAAGAAATTGAAGCCAGTTACCATCAGCTGTAACGGCCATTCGTCACGATTTAGTAAACCAGCTTGACAGCTGCAACCAATCTGCGGCTAGTTTCCACCCATGACACTAACGAGCGCTCAGGCTGCCCTCGAGCTCGACGAGACTCTCGCAGCTACGCACGAGCAGCTTTGGCAGCGGTTAGGTGACTGCGGCACTTGGTGGACTGGCGCCGAGCGAGTTCAGGCAATGTCTGAAGCGCGACAAGCATTTGAGTGCAATCTCTGCAAGGAACGCTCTGAGGCTCTCACCCCGATGATGGTTTCAGGGGAACACGACTCTGTATCAGATCTTTCCGCAGAGGCCATTGATCTGGTGCACAGGTTGAGCACTGATCCAGGACGACTATCAAAAGAGTGGGCATCCAAGGTAATTGAGTCGATTACCGAAGAGGCATACGTGGAACTGGCCACCGTCGTTTGTGTCCAGTATGTGATCGATAGTTTCAATCGCTGTCTGGACCTGCCGCTTCGTGACTTGCCTGATGCCAAGGCCGGCGTACCTAGCCGAGTCAGACCAGATGGAGTAGGCGATGTTGGCGCCTGGGTAAGTCAAACAGTTGATAAATCCTTGGCAAACGTGTCGCGAGCAGCTTCTCTAGTGCCGGACACAGAAATTTTGTGGCGCGAAGTTGTTCAAAGTCACTACAGCCGCGGACCCCAGTTCGCTGACTTGGTGTGGGACCGAGGACTCTCCAGACCTCAAGTGGAGCTCCTAGCTTCGACAGTGTCAGCGTTAAATGAATGTTTTTACTGAACAGCTGCGCACGTATCACTGCTCCGTGCGAGCAGTGAAGCAATCAGCTCTGAGGCGAATATAGAGCAGCTAGAAGCTGGCGCCGAAGTAGAGCACGGAGAACTCCTGGTTCGGTACGCCGAATCAGCCGTTCGCGGAGATAGTGACCTTGCCAAGGTCCGTCAAGAAGTTAAATCTGAACTCGGGCAGCTTGGAGTCATCGAGGCTGCGGCCACGGTGTCTGCGTTTGAGGGGTTAAACCGGATTGCAGATGTGACCGGCATTCAATTGGACGCAGGCCTCGCCGACGAGTCCGCCGATTTTCGGGTAACACTTGGTCTTGATGCCTACTCGGGCGCTAGTAGCACTTCGTCCGAGGGCACACCAGCGAGGGCAGACGGGGTATTGGAGATCTTTAGCTAAAGAGTAAGAATTGTTGCCCAAAACTTGCTGAGGCAGTCACTACTCGGCAATCTCAGGTTCGCGGGGCAAGCCAAGGATTCGCTCACCGATTATGTTGCGTTGAATCTCGCTAGAGCCACCCGCTATCGACATACCTGGCGAATAGAGCAAATTATCGGTTGACGCAGAGTTCAGCATTGATTCCGAACCTTGCAGCAATGAATCTAATTGAGCCTCGTCGTAACCAAGCTCACTGTTCATCAGTTTGGCGATCGGAGCAATTAAGGGGTCTCCACCTCGAAGTTCCATCAACGACTGGAGAGCCTTGCCCCTATTGAGAATCCGGACCAACTCCTCGGATCCCACCGCGTCGACGGTGCCAGCATTTTCCACCATTGTCTCTAGGCGCCGTCGCAGGCTGATGACACCAGCGGCTCCTGCTCCTCCGCGCTCATCCTGAAGCACCGCCATAGCTACACCCCAACCGGCGTTAACCTCACCGAGAACACATTCGGCTGGTAATAGAACGTCCGTGAAGAACACCTCACAGAATTCACTGTCTCCCGTCATTTGTTTGATAGGTCGAACTTCGATACCGGCCAACTGCATGTCCAGCAGAAAAAAAGTTATGCCTTTGTGTTTTGGCTGCTCTGAATCGGTTCGCGCCATCAGGATGCCGTATTGAGCGAATTGGGCATTGGAGGACCAGACCTTCTGCCCATTCAGGATGAAATGGTCACCATCCCTGACAGCTGAG
>SGYJ01000054.1 GCA_004214275.1 Acidimicrobiales bacterium
CGACCCGCGCAGAAGGCCCTGTCACCAGTTCCTGTGACGACCACGATCCATACGTCGTCATCGTTCGCAGCGTGGTCGAGGAGATCGCTCCATTCTTTATGGGCAGGAGTGTTGATGGCATTTCTAACCTCCGGTCGGTTAATAGTTATCTTTGCGACGTGCGGCCGAGTCACCTCATAGAGGAAATACTCAGGAGTGAAATCAAGTGGTTGCATGGTTCGATCGTAGGCAAGACAGCATCGACTCGTCAGACATGGTGGACTACAAGGATGAAGACTGAAGAAACACGAGCATTAATCGAGCGGTACTACAAGGCCTTGACACATGGGGATCGCGATGATCTCCGGAGTTGTCTCAGCGATGATGTTGTTTGGCAGCTTCCCGTCACAGCCGGAGCGAACGGTGCAGGGGGATCCGACCAGGACGGCGTCGTTCGAGGTAGAGAAGCGGTGGCCGCCGAATTGGGTGGTCGAACGATTAAAGACACCTTTGATATTTCAGAACCATTCGCTTTGGAAATTCGGAGCATGATCGTCGATGGTGGGAATGCAGCGGTTCAACAAAGGCTGACTGCCACGACGAGGGCCAAGGGTCTCCCTTATGACAATCAATACTGTTGGGTGTATTCCTGCGAAGCTAACCAAATAACTCGCATGGAGGAATACACCGACACTCTCTATGCGGCCCGAACCATGGGGTGGGAACTCGAGGACTCAAAGTAATGCTCGAAGAACACTTAACGATCGAAACAGACGAAGGTGAGATGTCTACCTTTATCGTTCGTCCCGAAACAGATGGGCCTTTCCCTGTGGTGTTGTTCCTGATGGACGCGCCAGGCAAACGAGAAGAGCTTCATGACATGGCTAGACGAATCGCGGCCACGGGTTATTACGTCATGTTGCCTAACCTTTATTACCGAGATGTCCCTTCCTTTACAGTTCACCGAGAGGACCCGGCCAGCGCGAAGCACATGGCGCACTTAATGGGAAATCTGGGCAACGCGATGGTCGGTAGGGATGCTTCGAAGCTTCTGGAACATGCCGAATCTGATGGCTCAGCAAACGCAGACAACGTTGGGGTTACCGGGTACTGCATGAGTGGACCGTTTGCTTTATGGCTAGCTGCTGAATATCCGAAGAGAATTAAAGCTGCCGCGTCAATCCACGGAGTTCGGCTCGCTATTGACGCTGATGACTCTCCCCATAAACGAGCCGCTGAAATGACCGGCGAGATTCTGGTTCTGGCTGCTGAGTTCGACGACTGGGTCGACCGACCCCATTTCGATCGACTCACAGAAGCTTTGGAAGGTGCCGAAGTTTCCTATTGCGCTGAGTGGATCGAAGGTGTCCATCACGGTTTCGTTTTTCCGCAACGACCTAAATACGACAAGGTCGCTTCCGAACGACATTGGGAACTCTTACATTCTTTGTTCGACCGCAATTTAGGGTCACAACTATGACGGTAGCCTCGGCTTCGTGCACTCGATTAGCTGTCGCTGATCCCCCTGAGGTTTCAGCTGCGAACCCCATACACGATGAAAGTGCTGTCAGCTACGGGTATGCGGGAGGCATTGTTGCCGGAATCCATACCTACGGTTGGATGGTTCCAGCAATTCTCGATTCTCTCGGTGATGCATGGCTCTCACATGGATGGTGCGAGTTTCGTTTACCTAGACCTGTGTACGCGGGTGATGAACTTCTCACTGAAGTGATTCCTTCCCCAGAAGATCCTGACGTGGGGTTGATAACTCAAAGAGTTGTCTCCGATGGTCGCGTAACCATCGAAGGGACTATCGGGTTAGGTGATGCTCCGTGGATAAACGAGTTCATACTTCCCACTGAACGGACCCCTGTGCCTGCGCCGGAAAGCAGACCCTTTCTTGGGCTGAACGACATTCCAAGTGACGTCGATTATCCCCCAATGTCAGTTCCCTTAACTGCTAGTGACGCAAGAGTTTGGATGAGTGAGCGAATTCACGATGACGATGCCACATGGAGTTCTGGCGACGCTCCACTAGTTCACCCTTCGTGGGTTTTAGGCCAGATGACTCCGTTGATTAGACATTCGTATCGGATGCCGGCAGGAGTGCATGCCTCAGGCAGGGTGCAGCACCTAAACAGTTTTCTCGCTGACGGGGAAGTCGTGGTAGCCGGAAGGTGGGGTGAGGTGGAAGTCAGGAAAGGCAAGCCTTGGTCCACCACTGATGCGCTGTTCATTGATGCTCATGGGACCGAAGTCGCTCTTGTTCGGCAGGTCGCCGTGATTCTTCCCTTACTTCCGAAGGACTGAGCAAGAAAAACAGGGCCTACATGTTGTAGAACGGGCATAGAAAAGCATCCGTGGAGAGGTACTAATGCCTATCGAAAAGCTCCTGATAGCGAACCGTGGTGAAATTGCCGTGCGAATAGCTCGCGCCGCTGGGGACCTCGGAATTTTAAGCGTGGCTACTTTCAGTTCCGATGATCACCTGTCTCTACACACGCAAGTATCCGATGCTTCAGTAGGACTTGAAGGCAGCGGCGCAGCCGCCTATCTCGACATCGACCAAATTGTTGCAGTGGCCATTTCTAATGGTTGTGACGCTGTTCACCCTGGATACGGCTTTCTCGCTGAGAACGCGGACTTTGCTCGCGCATTGGAGAACGAAGGCATCACATTTGTGGGCCCACTTTCGGACCAACTTGCTTTGTTTGGCAACAAACTGTCGGCGAGGAACCTCGCGACTCAGCTTGATGTTCCAGTAGTCCCAGCGACTGCGGGCGCGGCCAACTCAGAAGAGATTGAAGAGTTTCTAGCTGAACATGGGGCCATCATGGTCAAGGCCGTGGCTGGCGGCGGCGGTAGAGGAATGCGCGAGGTCCGCAGCGGTCAGGATGTCCCCGCGATTTTCGAACGATGCCAAAGTGAAGCGCAATCAGCGTTCGGAATCGGCGACCTTTACGCTGAAAGACTTATCGAGTCAGCGCGACATGTTGAAGTTCAAATCATCGGGGATGGCAAGTCAGTGGCCCATCTGGGTGAACGAGAATGCACCCTCCAACGACAAAACCAGAAAATCATTGAGGTCGCTCCCTCACCTTCAATCAGTGAAGAAGTCCGCGACTTATTAACTGACGCTGCTACACGAATGGCTGCCGAAGTCGGGTACCGCGGGTTGGGTACTTGGGAATTCTTAGTCGATGCAACCGACCCTACGAATATTGCTTTCATTGAAACCAACGCTCGCCTGCAGGTGGAACACACCGTTACCGAAGAGGTAACCGGGGTTGATTTAGTTCGGAACCAAATTCTCGTGGCGGGCGGATCTTCGCTAGGTGAGCTAGGTCTTCAACAAGATCAGGTGCCTCAAGCTAAAGGGTTTGCGATTCAGTGTCGCGTCAACACCGAAACAATGACCGAGGAAGGTGTGGCTCGCCCAGCTGGAGGAACCATCTCAGCGTTTGAGACTCCGAGTGGTCCGGGAGTGAGAACCGACTCCTATGGTTATCAGGGCTATGCAACAAACCCGAATTTCGATTCTTTGATTGCAAAGGTCATCGGATATTCCCCTACGAGTGACTATGAAGACGCTGTCCGGAAAGTTAGACGTGCTCTCGGTGAATTTCGGTTCGAGGGAGTTCTTACCAACATCACGTACCTTCTCGCTTTACTCGACCGGCCAGAGGTACGAACAAACGAAGTGACCACCGGCTTCATCAACACATTTGCTGCTGAGCTGGTTGAGGAAGCCAAACTTATTTCATCAGATCGGTGGTCTTCCCTATCGACCGACGAGGACAGCAATGCTTCGCTTGCAGGAGCTCGGGTGAGTAACGACCCATTAGCCGTTCTGCAACACGGCGATATAGACGAAAGAAATACCGACTCTTCTTCAGCTAACAGCGAGATATCACCAAGCGTTGGTCCTGACGGCAGCCGACCGGTTGAAGCTCCGCTGCAAGGCACGATCATCTCAATCTCTGTAACCCCCGGAGATGAGGTAGCCACCGGTCAACCAGTTGCCGTTATGGAAGCAATGAAAATGGAACACGTCATTGCTTCGACCATGACAGGAATTGTTCGTTCTTTAGGTGTTAGCGAAGGTGACACTATCTATGAAGGCCATGCGCTTCTCTTTATCGAAGAAGCCGATCTCGACATTGAAAGTGACGAAACTCAAGCAACAGTCGACCTTGACTTCATTCGGCCGGATCTGCAGGAAGTGTTCGACCGTCACTACAAGGGAATGGATGAGGCGAAACCGGCAGCCGTGGAGAAAAGGCATGGCAGAGGTCACCGAACCGCCCGCGAAAACTTGTCCCGCCTGGTAGACGATGGCACTTTCGTCGAATATGGCCCATTAATGGTTGCTGCGCAACGGAGACGGCGAAGCCTTGACGACCTCATCGACAACACTCAAGGTGACGGCATGGTCGCAGGAATCGGGAGCGTCAACGGCGATTTATTTGGTGACGACGATGCCCAGACAATGGTCATGTCCTACGACTACATGGTTCTAGCAGGCACTCAAGGACTTCAAAATCACCGTAAAAAGGATCGACTTTTCGAATTGGCGGAACAAAACCAACTCCCAACGGTCTTATTAGCCGAAGGCGGCGGCGGGCGCCCCGGCGACACAGACACCATGGGAGGAGCTGGACTTGACTGTTGGGCCTTCACTTTCTTCGCCAAACTCTCTGGTTTAGTGCCATTAGTTGGCGTCACCAACGGTCGATGCTTCGCTGGTAACGCCGTGTTACTCGGCTGTTGCGACGTGATCATCGCTACCAAAGGATCCAACATTGGGATTGGTGGCCCAGCAATGATCGAAGGTGGCGGATTGGGCGTATTTCGCCCCGAAGAGGTTGGGCCTGTAGAAGTTCAATATCCCAACGGTGTCATCGACATCCTCGTTGACGATGAAGATGAAGCGATGGATGTCGCGAAGAAATATCTTTCTTATTTCCAGGGACCGGTAGATGACTGGGAAGCACCAGATCAGCGTTTATTGAGGCACATCGTCCCTGAAAACCGTCTCCGAGCTTACGACGTTCGTGAAGTAATCGACACGATGTGCGATGTCGACTCAACTTTGGAAATCCGTAAAGGTTGGGGGCCTGGTTGTGTCACCACTTTGGGTCGGATCGAAGGCCGCCCAATCGGAATCATCGCCAATAACAACCATCACCTGGGCGGCGCTATAGATGCCGACGTTGGAGATAAGGGCAGCAGATTTATGCAGCTCTGCGATGCCCACGACATCCCTTTGATCTTTTTGTGTGACACACCGGGAATCATGGTCGGCCCCCAAGCTGAGTATGAAGCTACGGTTCGACACGCAAGCAGAATGTTCGTCACCTCAGCCAGCGTCACAGTTCCGTTCATGACTGTCGTCCTACGAAAAGGGTATGGGCTCGGCGCTCAAGCAATGGCCGGAGGAAGTTTCAAGGCACCTGTGTTTTGTGTGGCATGGCCCACCGGCGAGTTCGGTGGAATGGGGCTGGAAGGTTTCGTCAAGCTCGGCTACCGCAAAGAACTTGAATCTATAGAAGACCCAGACGAACGAATCGCTTATTACGAAGAGATGGTGGCGAAACTGTACGAGAACGGCAAAGCAGTCAGCACAGCGACCTTTTTTGAGTTGGACGATGTCATTGATCCGTCAGAAACTCGCACATGGGTATCGATGGCCTTGCGTGCGGCCCCCAAAACAGAACCTCGGGAGGGCAAGAAACGCCCGATGATCGACACCTGGTAGGTCTTCGTTCGAGTTATTCGAGTAGTTCAGCCACTGCGAGATCTGCAATCTGGTCCGGATCGTAACCAGCGCACTCCATCAGAACCTCAAAGCTGTGCTCACCAAAAATCGGGCCAGCGTGCGTCACTTCGGCCGGAGTGCGTGACATGTGGAAGCGAGTTCCATCTACAAAGAAAGGGTCATGGCTCGCGTGAGCCACTTCGACGAAGCAGCCGCGATGCGTCATTTGTTCGTCGGCAACTAGTTCAGGTGAGTTTTGAACGATATGCGCTGCGACCCCAAGGACTTGAAGTCTCTCCATCAGTTCCACGCCTTCTTGTTCCACAGCCCACGCGGAAATAATGGAATCGAGTTCATCGTGTTGAGCGTGTCGTTCGTCAACAGTGAGATGTGAAAGGTCACCGCGATTCATCTCTCCTGCCAAAGACTGCCACTGGTTGTCGTCTTTGCACGAGATCGCTATCCAGTTGTCATTTCCGCTGGTCCGGTAGCCACCCTGTGGGGCGAAAACAATGTCCCGGTTCCCGTCTCGCTCCCACACATTTCCGTTCACCGAATATTCGAGAAGCGCTGGCGTCATAAGATGTAAAGCCGCTTCTGCCTGAGACAGATCTATGTATTGACCTTGACCTGTTCGCCTCTTATGTTCAAGTGCTCCCATAACGGATGCAACAAGCCAACGCGGTGAGGTGTAATCGGTGTATGCGCTGTACGGACCTGTCGGTGCTCGGTCTGTCCACCCAACCGGATAAAAGAAACCCGATATTGCTGCCGCCATAGTCCCAAAGCCAGCCAACATGGCCAGGGGACCTGTCTGACCCATGAGGCAGCTTGAAGCCATAATGATGTCGGGTCGCCGCTTCTGGACCTGTTCATAATCGATATCCCAGGCGGTCATCGCTTTTGGAGAGAACGATTCGAGCACCACGTCAGCCCAGTCGATCAGGTCCCATATGACATCAATAGCCCCTGGCTTGGCCATATCGAGGGTAAGTCCTCGCTTCCCAGCGTTCATGTTGTGATAGATGCCCGACTTGTCAGGGTCCGCGACATCAGCTGGAAAGGGCGAGAGGCTTCGAACGGCATCGAGTTTGTTAGCGGATTCCACGCGAATGATTTCAGCACCGTAGTCAGCTAACACTCGTGAAGCAGCCGGCCCGGCCATAGCCCACATAAAATCCAAAACCTTTACCCCTTTAAGAGGAAGTGCCGTCGAGGCGATGGGTTCGCTTATGGCGATGTCTGCGCTGCGATCAGGTTCATTTAATACCCGCACGGTGTGTTCACCGAGGCGTGGGGCTTCGGCTAGGACCTGCAACGGGGTTTCAGCGAACTTCGCGAACGCTCCTGGATAATGAACTGTTGAGCCGTCGTCATGTGTGACCGATTCCCAATAGCCACGAAAGTCAAGTTGTTCGCTGTTCACCACCTCTTCGGTCGTGGTGACTGGGGTGATTAGGACGCGGCGTTTCATCGCTGCCTCCAAAAGCTCAGCTTTAGTCTTAGTCGCGAAGAACGCGGTGAGGATGTCTTTAACTCTTTGGTACTCCTCAGCCGATTCTCGGCCGTCGATAAGCATCATCGCATATTCGACCCAATCCTTATCCCTGGTGGCTTCATCACAGAAACCCTCCTCACACACCCAAGTCATAAGATTTGATGTGAAGGGGCCGAATGCCGGCCCAAACAGGAAGCTGACCGAGGCAAAACCGTCTAAACACGGCCACATAACTTGGATGCGAATCCCTCCAAGTTCCACTCCACCGGCAAGCCTGCTAGGTGGTGTCGCTCCCAACGGAGTCGCTAACGAGTTCGACTGAGTGCACTGATTCATCGAGTGTTGCGCCGATACATCAATGTGCTGTCCCAGCCCTGATGTCGACTGTCGTTCAAATAGAGCTATCAGCGCCGCTCCGGCCGCCTCAGACGCGGCATTGCCAAATGCTTGAGGCAGGGTGCCTCCGGCACGCAGCGGGGATCGGTCCTCGTCACCAGTCAACGCCATATTTCCAGCAGCTGCTTGCAGCGTAAGGTCGCTGTGTTCCCAGTTCGCTTTGGGACCATCACCACCAAATGCCGTAATAGAAACGTCAATCATTTGGGGGTTAAGTTCAGCGATTGCTGAGGGAGTAAGCCCCAGCGCATCCATCACTCCTGGATCAAACGAGTCGAACATAACGTCCGCGCCCATTATGAGACGCCGAAGTTGACTAATACCGTCGGGCGTATCTAAGTCCAAGACAACACTTTTTTTGCCGCGGTTATACGCCCAATGGTGAAGGGAATGTTCACCGTCATCGATTCCTTCGGCAAACGGAGCAAGTCGGCGTGCACTAGATCCCGCCGGTGGTTCGATAGATATAACCTCTGCCCCCATTTGAGCGAGAATGAATGCCGCTAGATGACCACGCTCATCGGTTAGATCTAGAACCCTGTAATCACTAAGCACGCGTACCCCCTCTGCGACTTCAGCTCGCCACTTGTGACGATAGTCCCCCTACAGCAGTGGTTCTGACTACGGTTCTGGTATGGCCTTACCTCCGCATCGCGTTGACTATTTGCCAATGGCGGATCGCCCCAAAATATCGTGGCCCGATGAGGCCAAAGTCGCGCTGTGGATCGCGCCCAATATTGAGCACTACGAATACCTTCCTCCGCGGGATCCTCGTCGAAACCCTTGGCCTCGATCACCTCATCCCGAGGTCCAGGGCTACTCCCATCGCGACTACGGGAATCGGGTTGGTTTCTGGCGGATGTTGGATGTCCTTGACGAGTACGGAGTGCGTTGCACGGCTTCCACAAATTTGGCTGTATTCGAGCACTACCCAGACATCGGCAAGGCCATGACTGAACGCGGCTGGGAAATCATGAGCCACGGCATCTACAACACGCGATATCTATCTTCTCTGACTGAGGAAGAAGAACGCGAATTCTATGTTGATTGTGTCGACACGCTACGCAGACACACAGGACAAGAACTCAAGGGCATGCTCGGCCCGGCGGTATCGAACACAGTTCGTACTCCTGATCTGATGGCGGAGGCCGGGCTTATTTATCATGCCGATTGGCTTCACGACGATCAGCCAATACCGATAAATGTTGACAACGGCCCGCTCGTTTCAGTTCCTTACAGTATTGAACTGAATGATGTTCCGGTCTTCCTTCACCATCACGACACAGCAGAGTTCGTTGAAATGGTCAAAGCCCAATTCGACACCCTCTACGAAGAGGGCGAAACCTCTGGGCGCGTGATGGCTCTCGCTCTTCATCCTTATCTGATGGGAATGCCTCATCGAATTCAAGGCTTAGAAGAAATCTTGGATTATCTACTAGGTCACGACGCTATTTGGCAGACCACAGCATCAGAAATAGCAGAACATTTCATCGAGCACCATTATCAAGAATTCGTTGAACATGCAGAAGGGATCAGCGGGGTACACGATGCCAGCTGAACGCTCCGTGGGAATGGATCATTCTCATTACCCGTACTCGCCGTTGCCGACTAGAGCTGCACTTACTTGGCCATCTGGAAAATCTCTGGCGATGGGGGCCCTAGTTCTGCTCGAGCACTACGAATGGGACCCGCCTCCAGACGCGTACAGTTTGCGGAACTCGAGCGGGGGGTTAATCAAATTACCGGCACCCGATTATGTGCAATTAACTCACCGCGAATACGGCCATCGAGTCGGTGTTTTTCGCCTCTTGGACACGCTGGAACGTCACGGGATTCCGGTCACGGTGGCCGTCGACAAACTCACCGCAGTTCATTATCCGTGGCTCATTGATCATCTGATGCAACGTGGTTGCGAACTGGTTGGGCATGGAGTGGCAGCAAGCCAACTGATTACGTCCAAACTCAGCGAAGAGGACGAGGCTGAGATCATCACTGATTGTTTAGACACCTTGGAAAAGCTTTCGGGCAATCGACCTTCGGGCTGGTTCTCACCTGAAGGGGTCGAATCGTCTCGTACCCCGGAATTGTTGGCTGCAGCAGGAGTCAACTATGTCTGTGATTGGCCCAACGATGAACAGCCATACAAGATGACAACCCCAGTTGGCGATCTGGTGTCGCTTCCTCTTTTTTTGGAAGTGGATGACGAGTTTGCGCTTTGGCATCGCCGAGCCAGTCTCGCTAGTTGGGAGGGCATGATTGTTTCAGCAGCCACCCGACTTCATGTGGACGGACAAACTTCGGCACGTCACATGATGTTGACATTGCGACCCTGGTTAACAGGGCAACCATTTCGCATTCGGACTCTCGATCGCGCATTGAGCCAAGTTACGCAACTGGATGGCGTGTGGGCTGCGCACGGCAACGACATCGTGAAAGCCTTCAGTGAATCCTGATTGGCTAGCTGCGCCATGCTCCCGGCAGCGGTTGCGTTAGTCCTAAGTTATCTCGCAGGGTGTTACCTGAGTACTCGGTTCGAAATAGGCCGCGGCGTTGCAGCTCTGGCACTACGAGATCTACGAAGTCCTCAAAAGCTCCAGGCATGTGCGTCCCGGCTATGACAAAGCCGTCACATGCCCGAGCTGTGAACCACTCCTCGAAATAGTCAGCTAGCTCAGTTGGTCCGCCCACCACTGGATGAGCCAATCGGCCCCGCCCCGAGACCTCGACAAAGTCTTTAACGCTGGGGGTTTGGTTGCCAGTTACTTCGATCACTTGGTTGCGAATACCTTGAATGCCGGTCATTGCTGCAACGTCATCTGCTGAAAGCGGTTCGTTCAGTTCTTTCTCCGAAAAATCGAAATTCAATCCCTCTGACAATAAAGAGAGGTCATCGATCAGGTTGGGGAGCAGGTCATATGCGGCTCGCCTATCTTCGGCTTCGGCCATGGTCCGTCCCACGACTGGGAACGTGAGGTTCGCGATTTTTACTTGATCTGGGTCTCTACCGATCGCTTCGACCGTTGACTTGACGGTGGCGTAGTTGTCTTTCGCCCTTGAAAGGCTCGGGTTTGACATGAACAGCAATTCACCCCATCGAGACGCAAACTCGACTCCTCGGCCGCTTTGGCCTGCCTGAATGATCACTGGGTGACCTTGTGGGGTTCGAGGTACCGTGAATGGGCCTCGGGATCGGTAGTGGTCGCCTTGATGATCTAACCGGTGAACCTTGTCTCCGTGTGCATATATGCCCGAGGATCGGTCCGCTACGATCGCATCGGCTTCCCATGTGTCCCAGTGTCCGTGGACGATTTCCATGAATTCGTCTGCTCGGTCGTAACGAATGTCATGAGGGGGAGCCTCATCTAAGCCCATGTTTCTGGCTTCATTGTCGTTCACCGATGTCACCACGTTCCAAGCTGCCCGACCCCCGGACATGTGGTCAAGTGTTGAGAAGAGTCGCGCTACATGAAACGGAGGGAAATAGGTAGTCGAATACGTGGCTCCCAGCCCCAGATTCTTAGTGGCCATCCCCATGGTGGTGAGAACGGTTACAGCATCTAGCTTCACGCACCTAATGCCATGTTCAACAGTGTGGTGATGGTCGCCGCCGTACATGTCAGGCATAGCGAGACGGTCATCGAAAAACCCAAGGTCGAATAGGCCTCGTTCCAGAACTTTCGCTATGTGCTGGTAGAAGTCAACGTTGGTGACATCATGACGAGCTTCCGGATGTCTCCACGCTGCTGGAATCGTGGTGCAGTTCTGGGCTTGAAGGAAACCGACTAATGCAATTTGGCGTCTCGGGGGGTTCACGACAGATGCGAT
Organism: Acidimicrobiales bacterium; assembly: GCA_004214275.1. Classification (GTDB taxonomy): domain Bacteria; phylum Actinomycetota; class Acidimicrobiia; order Acidimicrobiales; family Poriferisodalaceae; genus MedAcidi-G3. The sequence continues at coordinate 11,457 of SGYJ01000054.1, forward strand.
TTAACTAGTTCTGCGACGATTCGTCCCTCTGCTTTGCCCGCAACCTCGGCATTAACAGCCTTCATGGCTTGACCCATATCGGCCATCGTTGAGTAACCGCCATCTGCGAGTACGCGTTCAACGATCATGGCCAAGGCATCGGCATCTAGTTGTTCAGGAAGGTACTGCTCAAGAATCGTCAACTCAGCACGCTCATCAGCAGCTTTTTCTGTGCGCCCACCTTCTTCAAATGCTTCCGCTGCTTCGACCCGACGTTTCGCTTGAGCAGCTATGACTTTTTGTACCTGTTCATCATCCAGGGTGGTTGCTGAGGTCCCTGCAACTTCAGCTTCTTGTACCGCCGCGACAACTGACCGTAAGGTCGCTACGGTGAGTTTGTCTTTAGATTTCATCGCTGCTGTAAGGTCAGCGCGAATTTCGTCTAACAAGCCCATGTGCCAGTTGGGTGTCGTTCGACGTCATCTGAGGGGATTGCGTCTGTTTGGTGGTTAATGGCTAATTCAGAGGAAGACTCTCCGGCGATTCTTGTGTGCCACATGCGTCGCGGTTCTCTCATGTCGAACGGCGTCCCTCGATGCTGCAGCCGTCGGTTATCCCAAACCACTGCGTCACCAACAGTCCATTGGTGGTGATAGGTCCGTGGTGGTTGACAAGCCCAATCGTTCAAATCGTCGAGAAGCTTGACTGATTCTTCTCTCTCCATTCCCACGATGTCGTGGGCATGTCGCCCAATGAGAAGGTTTGGCTGGCCTGTAACTGGATGAACTTTAACAAGGGGGCGTAAAGAGACGTCCATGTCGTGGTACCCGTACAAATTGTAGGTGCCGTCGTCGTTTTGTTCATCGGGCAGGTTCCCAGACCGGCCCTGACTGTAATAAAGCGAGTGGTACGCAGTGAGGTTTGAGACGCGATCTTTGGTCTCAGCGTCAAGTTCTTCATATGCTGCTCGCATGTCAGCCCAACCCGTGGCTGCGCCCGACGAAGGCACAATTTCAGCACTGAAAACGGCGCCCTTGGCTTGCACCGGCATATAGGTGCTGTCGTGGTGCCAGCCTTCGTTTCCCTTCAAAGACTTAACGACTTCATCTCCATCTTCGAAATGGACTTTGCCGTCTTTGCCGATGTTCGAAAGGGCGGCCCGAGGAAATTCTAGATCCCCGAATCGTCGAGCAAATCGGTCTTGTGCTTCCTCTGTAAGAAAGACTCCTGGAAAGACCAGTAACGCCCGATCGATCCACAGGTCGTATAACTCATTCCATTCAGAGTCATCAATAGCT
>SGYJ01000055.1 GCA_004214275.1 Acidimicrobiales bacterium
CTACTGCTCTATGACTTTTTCGGTGACTACACCGACGCTGCGGGCGGTTACTACAAGCTCACCATCCTGATCGCGATACTCGGTGATACTTTCACTGAATTTCAGCACCCCAGCTCGCTTAGATTCCTTTTCCCAGCTTTCGCCAGGCTTAGTTTCGGCACTTAGAACATCGCCTGGCATCAAATGCCGGTGGTACGTGAAATGCTGCTCCGCGTGCAAACCTCCTGCTGACGATCCAGATTTTTCGTCTTCCGACTCAGAATCCTGCTCCGCCTTTTCCTTCACCAAGGTGCCCGAAGCGGTGCCCCCGCTACCAAACCATTTCTGGCCATCTTTCGGACGTAGGAAATACTCAGGATCGAATTGTGCGCTGGCTTGCGCGAAGGTGGGTGGAGCAATTATTGACCCAACCTCTGTGCCAGCTGCGTGGGACTCGTCTGCGTAAATCGGGTTGCTGTCACCAATTGACCTGGCGAACATCAAGATATGTGAGGCCTCAACTGGGAACCGTTCAATTGCCATGTCTTCCCCTTTTCTTCAGTAAGACTTATTTGATCATGACATTTTCAGAAGCTTTTGTCGCCTCGATCTACCGGAGAGCCGACAACATCATCTCGCGAATGCGGTCAGGGGCTTCGATCATCATCATGTGACCAACTCCCTCTAAGTGTCGCAGGTCAACTTCTTGAAAGCCTGCTACAAGTTGCGCGGTCGCTTTGGGTGGGGTCATTTTGTCTTCGCTTCCGACGATCACGGTGACTGGGCAAGTTATCCGTCCAGCAATGTCACCAGCGTCATATGAGTTACAGGCGGCGAGGTCGTTGTGAATAACACCATCAGCTGCTCGCTCCAGCAGCGCCTGGCATCCGCTACGCATCCAAAGTCCCGGGGTGGGGTTTCCAGCCACATGTGCTCGAGCGCCGTGAGCCCATGCGGTCATAAGTTGCGGTGCGAGGATTTCGTTACGTTGAGCAGCGCCTAACAGTTCCGGGTGCACCGGCATAGCGGCAGCTGCACCCATCAAAATGAGTCGCTCCACTGCGTCGGTGTGTCGGGCCGCGACTTCAAGTGAAATCAGGCTTCCCATTGAGTGTCCAACGAGTCGGACAGGCCCCGTATCGAGTTCGTGAATTAAGTCGGCCACCCAATCAGCCATTTCAGAGATTGTTGAGAGAAGTTCTCCTTCTGACCTGCCGTGTCCGGGCAAGTCCACTGCCATTGGCGCAAACCCGTGGTGAGCCAGGTACCTGGTTTGTTGACTCCAAACCGTTCGGTCCATGCCTGCTCCATGGACCAGGAGGACTGGTGGCTGAGATTTGTCTACTTTGACCCCACCTGTGGCCAGATTTACTGTCACTTCTTGCAGTTTTACTTCCATGACTTAACCCTTCTGCGACGCTCGAAGAGCTCTGGCGAGATCGGCGATTATGTCTTCTGGGTCTTCGAGTCCGACCGAGAGACGAATTAGGTCTTCGCTCACACCGGCTGCCGTTAGATCTTCGGCGCTCAACTGCTGATGGGTTGTTGACGCTGGATGAATTACCAAAGTTTTGGCATCCCCTACATTTGCCACATGCGATGCCAGTTGGACGTTTTCAATAAACCTTCGGCCCGCTTCTCTGCCTCCTGTGACTCCAAATGAGAGAATCGCTCCCGCTCCTTTGGGTAACAATTCCTTTGATAGTTCATGATCTGGGTGACTACTCACAGAAGGGTGACTTACCCAGGGAACAGCATCGTTAGCTTCTAGGAACTCTATTACTGTCGTGGTGTTCTCGACATGTCGTTTCATCCTCAGCGGCAAGGTCTCCACTCCTTGTAGAAGGTGGAAGGCGTTAGCCGGGCTCATCGCTGCCCCAAAATCGCGAAGGCCCTCTGCTCGGGCTCGCATCGAGAGAGCTTGATGCCCGTACTCTTCAACGAAACTAATACCGTGATACCCATCGTAGGGTTCAGATAGTGTTGGAAACTTGTCGCTGGCAGCCCAGTCGAATCGTCCCCCATCAACCACCACACCTCCTAGGGCAATACCGTGACCTCCGAGAAATTTGGTGACTGAGTGCATCACAATGTCGGCCCCTAATTCGATCGGTTTCATCAGGTAAGGAGTGGTGAAGGTGGCATCCAACATGAGGGGCAGACCATGCTCGTGGGCGATTTCAGCAACTGCTGGCACATCGAGTACTTCTATTCCCGGGTTCCCGAGAGTCTCCGCGAATAGCACTCTGGTTTCGGGTGTTATCGCGGAACGCCAGGCATCATGATCTCGGGGATCTACGAACGTCGTCGTGATACCGAAACGCGGCATTGTTAGGTTCAACATGTTGTGAGAGCCGCCGTAAATATTTCGACTCGCGACAACGTGATTTCCAGCGCTCATTATTGTCGCGCACGCTAGGTGAAAAGCTGCCATCCCGCTTGCTGTACAAACTGCACCAACGCCGCCTTCCAGAGCTGCTAGACGTTCTTCAAGAACAGCGACCGTCGGGTTCGAAATTCGACTGTAGATATGGCCAGGTTGCTCAAGATTAAAGAGACCTGCAGCCTGTTCGGTATCCACAAAGCTGTATGAAGTTGTTTGGTAGATGGGAACACCCCGAGATCCAGTAGTTGGGTCGGGCTCTTGGCCGGCGTGAAGTGAAAGTGTGTCAAATTTCAGGTAGTCCGGTTCAACCATGCTTGGATCCTTCGTAGTTGCATAAGAATGCTACGCCTGAACGGCCCGATCCTCAACGGAGACGCCGCTGCTCGTTGTGATACGGGGTGGTGATTTTAAGTTCGTTATGTGTGAATTACTTCCAGTAGTTACTCGACAGAGGTACCGTCAATCGAATGCGCGCTTCTGATGATACTGACGGACCAGTGATTGTGACCGGCGCCTCATCAGGCATTGGTCATGCCGTGTGTCGTCGCTTGGCTGCTGTCGGTAGGCCGATAATAAGCGTCGACATAGAGGAAAACCCGAAAGAAGTGGCCGTTGAGCAGCACTACGCGTGCGATTTAAATAGCGAATCCAACGTTGCGGAACTGTTCACTCACCTAGTCGAGGATTTTGATCTCTCATCGGTGGCATCATTAGTCAACGTTGCGGGGGTACCGGGTACTCAACCTGCATCAAAGGTTTTCGAAGTCAATGTTCTTGCGGTGAGGCGCTTCAGCCGTTTCGTGGCCTCATACCTAACTGCCGGGAGCAGCGTTGTGAATATTGGCTCAATTTCCGGCAATGGGTGGCAACAACGAGTCGACACGTATCGATCATTGCTTCAGTTAGACGACGAAGAGGCCCGCAACTGGTGGGGAGACAGGAAGACATCGGTCGAAATTGACCCGTACAGCTTTTCAAAGGAAGCGGTAATCGTTTGGAGCATGCTTCACGCTGGGGAGTTACAGGGAACGGGGATCAGATGCAACGTCGTAAGCCCTGGCCCTGTCGAGACCCCTTTGTTGCCAACGTTTCGGGAACAAATTGGAGACGAACGAATCGATTGGGTCCTAAGCCACTCCGGCCGAGCCGCGAAACCAGATGAAATAGCACAAGCCATAGAGTGGCTCGCCGTTGGCGAATCGGGATGGGTAAATGGGCATCACCTCGTCGTTGACGGCGGCTACACGTCAGGCTTGTTATCTGGGTGGATTGACCTTGAGGGTGCTCCGACTCCCAAAATCACGCACGTCGACTAAGTGGCTGCATTCATTTTTTTCTAGCCGAATTCAGTTCGGAGATCGCTCTCATGTTCGTTGAAGTACGGTGCCCGATCTGGATGTGGCCCAGCCCCTTTAATTAATTGCCCTACTTGGGTCAGCGGACCCCATCCTGGCGAATCACTGTGTTGACAGACCAGGTCATTGGCTAGCGACAATTCACTTCCTACGAAACCCTTGGTTTCAACCGGGGTGAGACCTGTGGGTTCAGACCAAAACCAAGTGCCTCCTTCTTCGACATAACAATGAGTTGCATCCGGACCTTTGTGATCGAAACCACCCTGCTCGACTTTTGGCCTGCCCTGGTAGTCAACGAATTCTGCAACCTGGGCTGCTGCTGTTGTTTGCGCAAGAGAGGTATGGACCGTCTGGGCCTCACCTGTTCTGCTGCGGTGATACATCGCAGTAACAACACCGAACGCAGCAATGATAGGTGTCGCTGCGTCATGAACAGGCACAGTCAAGAAGACAGGGTCACCGTCCCCGCCCTGTGCTCTCATCATCCCACCCAAGGCCTGAAGTAACGGGTCAAAGGCTGGTTGATCCGCTCGTGATTCATCGAACCCATAGCCAGGGCTTTTGACTAACACCAAATCCTGCTGGACAGCTCTAAGTTCTTGAGCTGAACAGCCGAGCCGTTCTGCCACTCCTGGACGGAAGTTCTCGACAACCACATCAGAAGCAGCGACCATTTTGTAAAGAAAATCGCGTCCTGGTTCCTCCTTGAGGTCAAGCATCACTCCGCGTTTACCCTGATTCCACCCGTTGAACATTGGACTAAACGTGCGGAATGGGTCGCCGGTTCTAGGTTCAATTTTGATGACGTCGGCTCCCAACATTGCAAGATGGCGAGTAATCACCGGGCCGGCAATAAAAGAAGCGAGATCGATGGCTCGAGTGCCAGCTAACGGTGGTCCACCTTGGCCAGATCCTCTTTCGGGCTCATGGTGTTCTCTCATGACCTCGGCGTTGTTAGCTCCTAGTAAAGGAGCCGGCGTCATCACTTCCGCAGGGCATGCTTCTAAATGCAGTGGTTGTGTTGGCATCGAAAGTGGCCCGAGTAGAGGATGCTCAATGGTGCCGATCACGCCGTTGCTCTTAGCTAGGTGGGAAGCTAAAAATTCTGCTCGAGTCTGGATTGGTTGGCATGGCACATCGTGAGAGCGAAGTTTCTCTATCCATTCATCTCTGTTACGAGTTCGAAAACATTCCTCGACAACTGGAGTTATGTAGGCCAAAGGGTCCGGCTCTATAAGACCCCATGGTGGATTTGGTAGAGCTGGGTCTTCTAGTAGATCAAGCCGATCTATGGCCTGCAGCATGGCTTCATAAAATCGGTAGGTCCCACAGGCGACAAACAGCCAGAGATCATCCGCAGCTTGAAACGGCCGATAGACAGGCGCCCTACCTGCTGGTCCAAGTGGGCTTGCGCCATCTCTCTCTGGTGCAGTCTCGGGTGACCAGAAGTCGCCGATTTGCATCACTCCAGAGCCCGCCAGTTCAGAAACTTCATACGTCGGCGCCGAGCCGTGAACCTGCCTGGCGTATAACCCTGCAGCTATAGCTAACGCTCCCAACATCCCAGCCCCGTACGAAGCCAAGGGCAGCACCACATGCACCGGCCCTTCGGTCCAACTCACCTGATTCCAGGCGATTCCGGTTGCCGCAGCCACCTGCTCCCAGGAGCCTCGTTGGTCAGCTAACGGCCCGCTAGAACCCCACGTAGGCATCGAAACAATGATTGACCCTGGGGCAAGAGATCGAGCGCGCTGTGCCGTGCTTGGCTCATCAACCACTATCACGTCCGCTGACTGAAGCAGATGGGTGTCGTCGTCAAGAACGACTGAACGCTTATTTCTGTTCAGAGCCTCAAATCCCGGCTCCCCACGGTAGTAATCGCCAGATCCGCTCTCCGATTTAATGACGTCAGCACCCTGATCCGCAAGAAAACGGGTCGCGTAGGGCCCGGCAATTCCCTCAGCCAATTCGACTACTCGGATGCCTGTATAGGCACCGGATTTTCCCACTAACTCCCCCATCTTCGAACCAGGCTTCAACGCCTCACGTTAGTCAACTCCGAGGGAAAGAAGCCCAAGTGAATGCGTACTCTTTTACAAGGTTCTAAGCTCAACGTTATGACCGATACCGCTGAACCTACGCAAACCATTGACCAGATGATTCCATCGGCTCCGACTTTCGACTCAATCGAGCAAGAGCGGCAGCATCGTAAAGAACGACTCGCATCGGTTTTCAGGGTTTTCTCGAGGTTTGGTTTTGAAGAAGGACTCGCGGGTCACGTAACGGCTCGAGATCCTGAGTTAGAAGATCATTTTTGGGTAAATCCTTTCGGGGTTCCATTCGGACACATCAAGGCCTCTGATCTACTCCTCGTTGATCACGATGGAAACGTCGTTGAAGGTCGCCACCCCCTCAATCAGGCAGCTTTCGCTATCCACAGCCGAGTACACCAAGCACGACCAGACGTCATCGCCGCCGCACACACTCATTCCCTTTACGGTAAGACTTGGTCCAGTCTCGGGCGCCTACTAGACCCGCTGACCCAAGATGCGTGCGCCTTCTACGAAGATCATGCCCTTTTCGATGATTTCACCGGTGTTGTATTAGACACCGACGAAGGAGACCGGATCGGTGAGGCGTTAGACGACAACAAGGCTGTAATCCTGCAGAATCATGGCCTGTTGACGGTCGGCCACACTATCGATGAAGCGGCGTGGTGGTTTATCACTATGGAACGGACATGCCAAAGCCAACTGTTAGCCGAAGCCGCTGGCACGCCAATCCCAATTAGAGATGAGGTCGCTAAATTCACGTCTGAGCAGGTAGGAAGCCACCTTGCTGGATGGTTTAGTTATCAACCGATCTACGACAAAATTCTTGCAGAAAATCCAGACTTTCTTAACTGATACCTTCGGGCGTTGTCTACCAGTTGCCCGAAATCAGCTGACCCGAATCTAGGAGAGTAAAGCGGATGCTCTATCGCGAAGTTCCGTTTTCAACACTTTGTTAGAGGGGTTCAACGGCAACTCATCAATGAGCCAAAAATAACGCGGCACTTTGTAGTTGGCCATTTCCTTCTTGCACCACACAGCTAACTCTTCCAGATCTGGTGGACCTGTTGGAGCGGGGACAACAAAGGCTGCCCCAACTTCACCCAGACGTTCATCCGGCACTCCAATTACAGAAACCTGACCTACCGCGGGGTGTTCAAGCATGGTGCTTTCTATTTCGGCTGGGTAGGTGTTGAACCCGCCATTGATAAACATGTCTTTCTTGCGATCTGTGATGTCGATATAACCCTGGGCGTCCATAACGCAAATATCGCCAGTTCGCATCCACCCATCTTCGTCAATGGTCTCAGCGGTTTGTTCGGGCTCATCAAGGTAACCTCGCATAACCGCGTAGCCCTTCACCAAGAGTTCTCCTGGCTCTCCTTGCTCAACCTCCTGGTTATCGTCATCCAACAGCTTTAATTCAATTCCGGGCAAAGCCTTACCGCTGGTGTTTGCCACCACATCTGGAGGATCATCAGCAGCGCAGATAGTCACCAATCCATGCGTCTCAGTCATCCCGTAGGCGGTGACTACGGTGTCGAAACCTAAACGCTCCCTCATGTCCACCACTGTTTCAACTGGGATGCTCGCGGCACCTGTTACTGCAGAACGCAGGCTAGACGTGTCGTAATCCGCCAGATTCTTGTAGTTGATCAAACCTTGAAAGATTGCCGGAGGTCCCGGAAAAACGGTGACCTGTTCATCTTGAATTCGCTGAAGGACACTGGGAACGTCGAAGATCGGATGGGGCAGCATCGTCGCTCCGTGTATGAAGCACGGGTTAATGGCACCGTTGAAGCCGAACGCGTGGAAGAACGGATTAACGATCAACATGCGATCTCCTTGACGCATCCCCAATTCCCTCGCGTAGTGGCTAAATCCACGAATAATGGGCCCTTGCTCAACCATTACTCCTTTGGGAACCCCAGTAGTTCCCGAGGTGAACATGATGAGACCCAAATCAGACCCAGAGACTGCTGCCGCTCGACTTTCCGCTTCCTCAAAGTCGCCATCAGTATTTCGGTTGAGGAAATCTTGGAACGACACGGTCCCTTCCAGCACATCCCCTCGAAGGACCACAATGTCGTCTATAGAGTCGACCTTTTCACCAGAATCTCTCAGGTCTGACACGTAGTCATTGCCTAAGAATCCGACGACAGTGAATAGAAGCTTGACGTTTGCCTTCTTTAAAACGAATGCGGCTTCTCTTCCCTTGAATCTCGTATTAACGGGAACAAGAACAGCGCCTACCCGAAACACAGCCATCGCTGCCACCACCCATTCCCACGAGTTGGGGGCCCACACGGCTACTCGGTCACCTCTCTTTACACCAGATGCCACCAGAGCTCCGGCGGCTTCTCTTATTTGCTGTCCTAATTCCGCAAAATCTAAACTGACATCTCCGTCGGAGATAGCTTCCGTTGAACCGAACTCTCTCGAGGCCCGATCTACCAGAGCCGGAAAATTGTCAGGAATTGCTCCTACCATTTCCATTCTTTCCCCCTCATATGAGCATTTATAGAACAGTTGCGATTGCTTCACCGTTTATGAACTGAAAATAGCCGTCGGGGTTGGCTGCCCACTCACGCCACCCTTTAGATATTGCTTCTAGTTCCTCCCAAGTCGCATAACCGTAGTCAATAGCCTGAGTTGGAAAACTAGTAGTCAGGCAGCGATCCGCCCATGAAAGACCCCAGTTTTCTCGTTCCTCTTTCGTAGCGTAGATACCAGCTGTCGCTGAGCACTTGACCTGATCAAGTCCTGCTTGATGGAACCAACTCAACAGATGTCGACCAGCGTCTGGCTCCGCTCCGTTGTGCCGAGCAACAAGGTGATATATGCGTCTCCATTCGTCAATCATCTTTGATTCTGGACTGCATGACATGGTGTAGTAATCGGCATCGCGCACGGCCACATGACCACCCACCCTGGTAACTCTTGCCATTTCTTGGATCGCTAGTACCGGATCAGCTAGATGTTGCAGCACCTGATGTGCATAGGTCACGTCGAACGAATCATCCGGATACGGGAGCTCATAGACGGAGGCCTGTTCGAGTGAAACGTTCGAAAGACCTGAAGCCTCTAATGCGCGTTGGGCTGTCTGCAGGATTTCCTCGCCTACGTCTATACCGATTACTGAACCTTCGACCGCCCACTCAGCTAAGCCCACGGTTATCGACGCTGGACCACATCCCACATCCAATATTTTGGATTGTGGAGAAATGAATAGACGAACAAATTGAGCACAAACATCCGCCGTTCTCTTCGCATGCTGGTTGACGGCTGCAGGCTGATGCCCATGGGTATAGACGTCACGTTTGACCATGATCCAAACATAGAAGATTCAGAGTCAGTCGTCACTTGCGAAGGATGGCGAAAGCCTCGATTCTTCTTGACTACGGTTACCGTATGTCAAGCTCACCCAATAGTAGGTCAACCCTTACCGGCTGAAACGTAAGGGAACAATCGGCGCTGCCATGCATCAACCTCTGACCCCTGACTATTACCACTATGAATGGACCGCCATTGACTCAGCGTTCTGTTCCAACAACGGCAGCGCCGTCGTGACTTGGCACGATGGGAAACAACTCACATGCCACCCATTGTGGCTGAGAGAGAATGCGCCGGGACCCGGTGGGATAGACCCCAGATCAAAAGAAAACGACCTCAACATTGTCGACTTGAACCTGGAAACGCGCATCGAGAAAGCCTTTGTCAAAAATGGGGCCCTGGTAGTGCACTTTGAACCGGAAGGTCGTCAAGCCAGCTTCCACCCTGGGTGGCTACGACACATAGCAGATGGCCAGCATCAGACTTTCGCCTTATTACCTCAGCCCCATGTTTGGACGTCCACCGAACTTATCGAACCTCCAACCCATGACGGGCCTTCGGTCCTGGCCTCCGACGAGGCATTAGCGGATTGGCTCAACGACCTCATCAAATACGGCTTGGCACGCCTCACTTGTTTGCCCACCGACCATGAAATTGTGGAATTGGTCGGAAACCGTATCGGAGTGCTCCGTGACTCCAATTTCGGTTTGACATGGCATGTCAGTGTGGATATCGACCCGAACTCAACAGCTAACACAAACCTGGGGCTCCCAGCGCATAGTGATCTACCTTCGCGAGAAACACCCCCAGGCTTCCAACTACTGCATTGTCTAAAAAATACGGCGAATGGCGGCAGATCGACCATGACCGACGGACTGGCTGTGGTGAATCACCTGGAAATGAACGAGCCTGAAGTGCTGGAAATGTTGACTTCTCGCCAATGGACTTTCTTTAATCGCGACGAGAGCCAGGATCACCGATGGACTGGGCCAATCATCGACCACGGAGACGGACGCGTGCCATGGACGTTCAGAGCTTTTCACCCAGTCCGCGGATTCCCGGCGATGCCTGAAGAAGATATAAGTGACGCGTACGCCGCTCTTCAACGCTTCGGCTATTTGACGAATTGTGACAAATTCCAGATCCGTTACGAGTTTGCTCCTGGAGATTTAGTGGCGTTCGACAATCGCCGTGTCTTGCACGGGCGAGAGCCATTCGACACGACAGCCGGTGCAAGAAGGTTGAGAGGAACTTACCTTGACTCAGACGAGGTCTACTCAAGAATGCGGGTTTTACGGCGGCACCTAACAAGCAGTAAGCCGTCACAAACATTTTCTGCGACCGGGGAGAACAGCAATGCCTGAAGTTTTTATAACTTGTGCAGTCACAGGAGCCGGGGACACCGTCGGAAAATCCGACAAGGTTCCCTTCACTCCCGAAGCCATCGCAAGCGACGTCATTGCAGCAGCCAACGCTGGCGCGGCTATAGCCCATGTACACGTGAGAGATCCGATCACAGGAGAGCCAGATCGCCAGATCGACTACTACCAAGAAGTCGTGGAGCGAGTGAGAGCCTCACAGACTGATGTGATCCTGAATCTAACTGCGGGCATGGGCGGTGACCTTGTTATTGGTTCCGTCGAAAAGCCGTTACCACTTGACCCAAATCAGACTGATCTTGCCGGGGCCACAGAACGCCTAGATCATGTTCGCCTCCTGCGCCCAGAAATTTGCACTCTTGACTGCGGAACTATGAACTTCGGTGAAGGGAATTATGTAGCTACGAACACCCACGACACTCTTGCTGAAATGGCTCGTCAGATAAAGACACTTGGTGTACGACCTGAAATTGAAGTTTTCGATACCGGGCAGCTGTGGGAAGCGAAAGCTCTCGTTGATCAGGGCCTTATCGACTTGCCTGTGATGGTTCAGCTATGCATGGGAGTTCGGTGGGGAGCGCCAAACGATCTGAACACGTTCATGGCCCTGGTCAACAATGTTCCCGAGGGGTGGACCTTTTCGGCCTTCTCTCTTGGCAGGGACCAACTACCTTACGTGGCCTTAGCTGCAGTGGCCGGAGGTAACGCTCGCATCGGATTAGAAGACAATCTCTACCTCGATCGCGGCGAGTTGGCTACCAATCAGACGCTCACGGCGAGAGCTAAACAAATCCTTGAGTCCATGAATTTTGATGTGATGGGACCAGAAAGTGTCCGTGAGAAATTAGAGCTTACGAAGTGGGTTCCGTGAACGAAGGTTCTCCACCACAACAAGTGTCAATAATCGGCGCCGGAGTTATAGGAGCAGCGTGGGCTGCCCGTTGGTTGCTGCGAGGATCCGACGTTGCTATCTACGACCCAGCCCCAGAAACCGAGCGAACAGTTACAGAAGTCCTAGAAAACGCCAGATACGCGTGGCAACGATTGGACACGGCCCCAGAAAGCGAAGGTTCTTTAAGTTTTTCGAAGTCATTAGGGGACGCAGTCGACGGTGCCCAGCTGATTCAAGAAAGCACACCAGAAGATTTAAATTTCAAAAAAGCAATATTCGCTCAAATTGAGTCTTGCGCCGACAACGCAGCCTTAATCGCATCTTCAACATCGGGCCTTCTACCTTCTGCCCTTCAAGACGAAATGAGCTACCCCGATCGGCTAGTGGTCGGCCACCCCTTTAATCCCGTATATCTAATCCCTATGGTGGAAGTCGTCGGCGGAAAACAAACTTCAGATGGGTCAATATCGACAGCCATTTCCTTTTATGAAGCTGCAGGAATGAACCCCCTGCACGTGCGAGTTGAGATAGACGCATTCATCGCTGACCGTCTACTTGAGGCCGTATGGCGCGAAGCCTTATGGCTCGTGAAGGACGGAGTAGCAACTACACAAGAAATTGATGACGTTATCCGTTTGGGCTTTGGGCTTAGGTGGGCACAAATGGGTCTCTTCGAGAATTACCGGATAGCCGGTGGTGAAGGAGGAATGGCCCACTTCATCAGACAATTTGGGCCGTCTCTTGATTGGCCATGGTCAAAATTGACAGACACACCCGAACTGACCAACGAGTTAGTGACACGCATCAGCGACCAATCCGACGCCCAATCAGGTCATTATTCGATTCGCGAACTTGAGAAAATCCGCGACAACAACCTCGTCGACATGATGCTGGCATTGGAGAGCAACCAGTGGGGAGCCGGGCTTGCTATTTCCAAACTCCGAAAAGGACCCTGACTATCTCCTTATTCTTCAATCGAAATAGCAAACTCCGGACAGTTAGCGGCAGCAAGCCGAGCCTTTTCCTCCAAGTCGACAGGAACCTGTCCATCACCAATTTCCGTCGCATAGCCGTAATCGTCAACATCAAAAAGTTCCACAGCGAGAGAAAAACAACGGTTGTGGCCCTGACATTTATCGGTGTCAACTTTTACCCGCATTTACGACCCCCAAGAACAGGTTTCTAAATTACCAAGCTACCGCTATTTAAACCCTAACTTCTCAGCGGCAGATCAACGCAAGACCTTATAGGCCGTTAGATCAGTATCGACTCTCAAATCCTTCTAATATGAGGACAGCACAAGGAGTAACCCGTG
>SGYJ01000056.1 GCA_004214275.1 Acidimicrobiales bacterium
CCAAAATTTTCCATTACCGCCTCCTTGGAATGTTCCATCGTTCCAGTTGATCGCCGTGTCCGCCACTTGATAATTGAGTGAGGAGTCCATTTTCAGGGTTTAGATGCGTGAAGTCTTTGGCTTGTGAACTTTGATGCACCACAATGGGCCAATGGTCCGGTTGCAATTTCAAAGGCTTGCGTGGGTATCGGTGTTTGTGCTGGTTGCGGCTTGCTCGAGTGCCAATGAATCGGGTTTGTCTTCACAGGGAACGAGCAGCGAAGCTACAGATTCGACTGTCGCGCCCATTACGGCTGCGACATCTGCGACGAGCACAACCGTCAGCAACGTTGCTGTTCTATGGGACTCCGATGATCCGACGTTGGCGTTGGACCACACCAAGAACGCGCCAGCTCTAGATGCGTTCGCCCCTTCGGTGATGCCCGACACGCCCATGGGTCGTGTTGGTTACACCCGGTATGTCTTTACTCAGAGCGGCGATCAGATTATCCCAGCGCTGATTGAAGGACCCAAAGCAAGTCAGACTCGCTGCCAAACTGTCGAATTACCCTGTTCGTTCCAGGACCTGAAAGATCTCTTCGAGTCCGGTGCGCCTATACCTGAAGAGCTCAACATGACCTCGGTTGAGCTTGGTCTTTTAGTTGAACAGCTTGACGCGGTCGAGAGCACAGTTCGTCGGTTTGAGGATGTGAATGATGCTTGCGCTGCCGGATATTTTCCTGATGGCACTCAAACACCCAACATGGGTTCGCATTTCACTAACTTTCCTTTGATCGTGGACGGCAAGTTCAGTCCGTCTGCTCCCGAAATCTTGCTATTCGTGGCAGCTGACGATGCCGCTCCGCCTTTCGGTGCTTTAGGCCGCTGCAAAGACGGGGCGTGGAAGGGTGTGGACGTTGAAATTGCTGGCGCCGCGTTTTATCAACCTTTCGCTGCGGCTGGGAACAACCACTTCGAGGGCTTCAGCGGACCACTGGATAATTGGCACATCCATTACAACTTGTGTCGACTTGCCGGCCAAGACGTGACGGTACTCCCGTCGGTATGTTCAGGGGCAGCAGATGGTCCGTTAGATAGGCCTCAAGGTGATGCCAGTGAAGGTTGGATGATTCATGCTTGGGCAGACAGAGGACATGACAACCAACTCGGTGCCTTCTCCATGTGGAATCCCTCAATTTGGCCCTTGGCGGATCCTACCGCCGTGCTTGGATCTCGAACTGCTGGCAACACCAACCTGATTTCTGACTTTGATTATCAGACAGTTGAGGCTGCAGTGCCCGGCAAAATCAGCTTTTTCAACGCTGATCCTGAGGCTCATAGCGTGACAGCCGGGACGCCCGAAAGCCCTACCGGAGAGTTCGATAGCGGCATCGTTGGAGGCGGAAGCTCAGCAACTATCGAGATCTCTCAGCCCGGCACCTACGAATTCTTTTGCTCGCTCCACACCGGTATGCGCGGCACTATCACCATCGGGGATGGTTGAATCGAGTCCGCTGAGTCGAACCGGTTTACAGAATTGAAAAGAAGATCATGAGCATCCCTACCCAGCTTGCAGCGAAGGCGAGAGTGCGGACGTAGGAGATACCCATAATGTGCACGACAGCGTGTACAACTCGGGCCCAGAAGAACAGTGCTGCCCCACCCGCGGCGTCGACGCCGGTGAGGTGGGCGATGATCACAAGTGCTGCGAAGGCTGGGAGATTCTCGACAAGGTTGAGGTGTGCTCGTTGGGCTCGTTGAGCCCACGCCGCCGGGGCTGGTGGATTTTCTGGGTAGGTAAGAACATTTCCGAGACCTTGGCTTTGAATCCGCTCAAGTACATATGGAAGCCACAGCACTATGCATAGGAAGGCGCTCCAAGCCAGGTAAGTCAATTGAGTATCCACACGATCTCCGTTCGCTGATGAGTGTCTACCAAGTTAGGCGCGGTCACCTGCTGCTGGTTTCCAGTCGGCCTTTTTATTCAAGGTCAACGTCTGGACATGTTCTTCGTCCTCCCGACGGGTTGTGAATCCGAGCTCGCTCAAGCAGTGGAGTGCCGCTTTGATCGGTGGTGAGGAATGTTTTGATCGCCGCAGCTATCGACGGTGCGACTAGTTGGACATAGCCATCTTTAGCCATGAAGGTGCCCTCTGATGGGCTTGCTAAATAGGCGACCTCTAAGAGCGCGTTTGTCGTTTCTGGTTTACGAACGAGGCTGTACGCGTCTCCACCTTCGGAGTTCACTACCCGTAAAGCTCCTGCATCCCACCTCGACGTCCATTGAATGCCGTCCACGTTGTTGAGGACTTCGAAGACTTCTTTGTGGAGTAACCCGGCTAGGCGCGCCGATTCTGTGTCTCCGGTTTGGGCGAAGACCTCGGTGCCTGGCGTGTTTGATTTCGCAGCAATCGGTGCGTTGTGGTGGATTGATACCAGCGCGGTTGCGTTGGCCGCGTCGCCGAGCGCAATTCTTTCGTCGAGTTCGATGTAATAGTCGCCAGTTCGGGTCAACAATGTTGGAAAGCCTTGCTCCTGCAACAGTTGCGCCGCAGCGACAGCGACTTTGAGATTGAGTTCACTTTCTTTTAGCCCCGTCGGCCCAAGCGCGCCGGGATCTTTACCTCCATGACCTGGATCGAGCACTACTTGTGTTTCTCGAATCGGAAAGATTTTTGAAATCGTTTTAAGATCCCCGCAGGGGTCGAACACCTCCCAGCCTTCCTCGGTAGGTTCAGAGATTCGGACTGGGATGCCGTATCGGGTTATTCCTATTGTGGGAACAGGCAGTGTTGTGGCCGTCGCGATTGTTGTTGTGGTGGTTTCGACTGTTGTCGTCGGTTGTTCTGATGTGGTGGGGGCGATGGAGGTGACTGGGATCGTTGAAGGGGCAGACGTGCTCGTCGTCGGAACTTCAATCGTTGTGCTTGATTGTTGTGGTTGAGTGGTTGTGTCGCTGGCAGCTCTATCTGAGGCATCGGGGGCACACGCGACGGCGAATACCGTCAATGCACTACATAGGACGCGCCAGATGCGGCACTTAGAGCGGAGCACGGTGCTGGAAGTTATCGCTCTTAGGTGACCTTCATTGGTCAATCGGATCAATTTGATCTGCCATGTCAGCAACCATCTGCGGAAAGTCCGTTGAGGCAGCTCGACCCACGGCATGGCGCGCGAGTTGTTTGATTGATCGCTCCCAGGAGACGATAAGGAACGCTGCCTGAGAATCACGATATTCATCGACAATCGCGGCAAGTTGCGTCAGGTCTTCTGGAAGGTTTGTTTCAGGGATCTCTTCAGGTGAGTAGACCGGTATCGATGCTTGAGCTGGGGGTGGCGACAAGATGACGCCTTCGACGGGCAGTCCACCCAATAGCGCCGCTAGTGATGTTCTAGATCTTGAGGGCCCTCGGAAGATGATCATGGTTCGACGTTTGGTGATTTGGTCTAGAACTGAGATCTCTTCAGCCAGTGTCGTTGGGTGAACATCGTTACCGTCGACGTCAACGACGATGGAAACATGGTGAGTGGCTGTTGCTATTGCGCTGGCTTCAACGCATTCTCCGCCTCGTGGCCCTGTAACTACGACACCCCATATGCCATGTTCGTCAGCTTCGCGCGCTAGTTGTTCACGATCAGCGAGTTCGCTTACGTTTCGTAGGTCTAGGAGGAGTCTCATAGTTTCACTCCTGAGTCTTTGACGAGTGGGGCCAGTTCACGTCCGATGCGTTCGATTACTTCGGTTAACGCGGTTCGAGGCGGTTGGTCGTAGCCGATTCGGCATACGACTAGGTCGACGTCGTAGCCATCTAATTCTGCGGCGATCTCTTCGGCTGATCCGACGGTCGCCGACTTTTCGACTTCGTCCATCGATGTTTCTATCTGGCTTACGAAATCGACGCCTGTGTTATCTGCACCCCAGCCGAGTCCCGCGTACACCAGATAACTGGACCGGACCCAGTTTAAAGCTTGACGACGTTCGGCCGGTGAATCGACGATCCACAGATTTCGGAGCAGACCCACTGGCGGTGGGGTGTCCTGGTTGGGATCTGATTTTTCCCATGCGGTTCTGTGAGCTCGTATGAGCGTGTTGACTACGTCTTTTGAGAACGCTCCTGAGATGAACAGGCCAAGTCCTCGTCGTCCTGCTCGTTCGGCTGCTTTCTCGCTGCTAATACCTACCCAGGTAGGGGTTTGTGTTGTCGAATGCAGCGCATCGAGACCGGCGTTCATTAGTTTCAGCCGTTGACTCATATCTCGTTGTTTGATTTCGAATTCGATCGGTCGATACCCCATGCCGACACCGAGGTGGAATCTGCCCGAAGATTGCTCATTGAGAAGGTTTGCTGCGTTAGCCACTCGATGTGGTTCATGTAGTGGGAGCAATAGCACCCCGGTGCCTATTTGGATACTTTCAGTCGCGGCGAGCGCTGCGGCGGCGGCGGGCATCAAAGCTGGGCAGTATCCGTCGTAATACGCGTGGTGTTCAGACAGCCAGAGGCTGTGGATGCCGTTGTCTTCTGCCATTCGGGCATCTTCGGCGAGCTCTTGATATGCCTGTCCGAACGAGCGAGGGTTCGTTGCTGTTGACTGCAAACACCAAAGGCCTATTCCCATGTCCATGCCACAGTGTGGCTTGCGGGACGGTAGTCGCGCTCGACTATCGGGATTTGCGTGTGGTCAGCAACTATCGAATTGTTGTCTGGCTTGTTCTCGCTGGTCAGGTTCAACGGCGATTGCTATGTCATTGGCTGCAAACAGGAGACAGGATTTGGAGGCTCCTAGTTTGATTTTGTCTTCAATTTCTACGGCTAGAGGCGTGCATAGGTCTTGTTTTTCGTATCCAGCTTCTCTTCGGCATGCGCGTAGGAAATTTGTTTTGTGGGATTCGTCCCATTCGGGGCTAGTGCCGCACGATGAGGTGATGATGATGAGGGTTAAGACAACGGCCTTCAGACGCATGAGTTAATTGTTGCAGCCCAGGTCTTTAGTACCAAGCCAGTAATGTCTTCGGGTTCACAAAAAAACCTAAGCGTGCTCGGCGAGGAACGCTATATCTGCGTCAAGGGCTTGTTTGAATAGGTGCGAGTCTTCGTGGAGAAGTCCGAAATGTCCGCCTTCGATATCTTCCCAAACTTTGGGGCCGGTGATGGTGTCGAAGCATTGCTGTGCTACGGCTGGCGATGCGCCGGCAACTTCGTCATCAGACGCGACTACATACAGGGTTGGGACAGATAGTTGGGTGGCGACGACCGGTACTGAAAGTTCTGGTGCTTTTCTCACAACGATGGTGACGTCGTTTGACCACAGTGAGCCCGCTCGTTGGCCGTAGGTTTTCGCGTACTCCAATGCGGCTTCAAAGTTGAGCATGACTGGCGCTTCGCTGGTTGGGAGGTCAGCGAACCGGACGGGTATGGTCGTGGCTGGCTCTTCGGTGAGGTCCCCATCGTTTGAATAGGTTTTGAGCGCTTGAAAGTCGCTCGAGTCGGCGGCCGGCTCGACGTATTTTTCTCCGCAGCCGGGAGTGTGAGCTATGACCGCCGTGACTCGTGGGTCGAACGCTGCGACGTATTGAACGTTGGCGCCTCCCATGCTTTCTCCCCAGACAACAACTTGGTCAGTCTCCACGCCAGCTAAACCCAGCGTGTGTGTGATGGCGTCGCTGTAGCCGCGAACCTGAGTCCATTGGTCGAATCCGAACCTCGGTTCACCGTCGCTCGCTCCGAAGTTGCGGTGGTCGTATGCGACGACGTGATGTCCGGCCTTCGCGATGCCTTCGGCATATGCGTTAATTGACATATGTGCGGTCGCAGAAAACCCATGTGCGAGAACAATTAGCGAAGCGTCTGCCTTAGTTCCCCTATGAAATCGTCCTCGTAGCGTCGCTCCTGCCGATTGGAATTCAATGTCTTCGTAGGTTGCGCTCATAGCGGTGCCTCCTGTGTCGTTTCTCTGATCTCCGACAGATGATGCTTATAGGGCCTTGGCCACGTAGCTGAGATGCATCTTGGTAACCGGCGAGTTGAAGCCGTCGAATGCTGCTGCTCGTTCCGGTGAGTCGTTGTAATCGGCTAGAGCGGCTTCGAAAGCTTCGATATCGCCTGGGTAACTGACAATCCACACGAATTCACTGTTTTCGGTGTCGGCGTATGCGGCTTCGATGGTGAATCCGTATTGATCTCGGACGGCTGCGATGGTTGGGAACCACTCCACTAGGCGGTCCATCTCGCCTGCTTCGACTTCATAGCGTCGTAATTGGGCAGTCATTTCTCTCCGGTCTGTTGAAAGTATCTTTCCACACAACAACATCGCGCGATTCGAAGTTGTGGACGAACTAGTTTCGTTTCATGTCTCAAAACTCTCCGTCCGACGCGCTCGGGCTGCAATCCGCTACCGATTTGCTCGCAATGCTTGCTTCTCGGGAAGTGTCGAGCGTCGAACTCCTCGAACATTTTGTGGAACGCAATGCGACGTTGGATGATCAGATCAATGCAATTGTGACCCTTGACCTGGATCGAGCTACCGAACTGGCTCGAGCTTCAGATCAGCGTAGGGCCGAGAATCAGCCCAGCGAAATTCTTGAAGGGTTGCCGATGACCATTAAGGATGCCATTGCCGTTGAAGGGGTCCGGTCGACTGGTGGAGCTGTTGAATTGGCCGATCACGTGCCAACCGAGGATGCCGAAGTGGTGTCCAAAATTAAGGACGTTGGCGGAATTATTTTTGGAAAAACGAACCTGCCTCGCTGGTCAGGCGACATTCAAGCCTTCAACGAAATTTTTGGTGTCACCAACAACCCGTGGAATCTTCAATGTGGTCCCGGTGGTTCCTCGGGAGGAGCTTCTGCCGCTGTCGCGTCGGGGCTCACTCCTTGGGAGGTCGGCACCGATATCGGTGGGTCAGTTCGATTACCTGCGCATTTTGCAGGGGTGTGTGGCCACAAGCCCAGTTACGGCATCGTTCCTCAGCTTGGCTACGTAGATCATGTTTCTTATGGGTTAACTGATGCTGACATCAATGTTTTTGGTCCGTTAGCAAAAACCGTCGACGATTTAGAGTTACTTTTCGATGTAGTCAGTGGTGCTCGCCGCGATATGCAAAGTGGCTGGCATCTCAATCTTCCTTCGTCTCGGGGTTTGCCAAGAGACTTGCGGGTTGCTTCTTGGTTGGATGATCCTGACTGTCCTGTAAGCGAGGCCGTATCCACCGTTTTGGAGGCTGCTGTCGACGCGGTTGAAACCGATGGCGTGGGCGTGAATCGTTCTGCGCGGCCTGGTATTGCATTTAGTGATGTACGTACGGTCGGTCAACCATTAATTTCAGCAGCTACCTCTCCTGGTCGCACTGAGGATGAGCTCGCCGCGTTGCAAGAAATCGTCAACGACCCGTCAGCCGATGAATGGTTGCGTATGCGCGCGGCGTCATCAACAATGAGTCACCGGGACTGGTTGTTACTCACCGAGACCCGTGACAGAAATCGTCGCTTGTGGTCAAACTTTTTTGATGACTTTGATGTGTTGTTGGCGCCGGTCGCTTTCGTTGCTGCGTTTGAACATCAACATGAGGGCACTCTGTACACCCGAAGCCTCACAGTGGACGGCCAAACGCGCCCATACTCAGATCTCATCGTTTGGACATCTCAATTTGGGTACGTGTATTTACCGTCAACTGTTGTTCCGGTCGGATGGACTGAAGACGGACTGCCGGTCGGAATTCAAGTGGTTGGCCCTTACCTCGGTGATCGCACCACTTTGGAGTTCGCTCGATACCTTGAACGCTTACTTGGCGGATACCAAGTTCCGCCCATCGCAGATATCTGAGACAACTGGAGCGTCGGTTGCACCTCTTAAAGGGGATTGTTCAGCTATAAGTTGAAGCGCCCCATGTCTCGGAGAAAACAATCTCGTCAAGGCCCATCCGGTCAAGCTTTGTGGGGAACGCTTGAGTCCTGTGACCAACCGCTATGTGCGCAACTGTTGCTGCGTCTTCGGGCATTTCCAGTAATTCTTTGACCTGCGGTTCGAATAGGCACAGCAAGGTGGTCAGAGAGGCTCCTAGTTGTGCTTCGCGGCATCCCAGAATGAAGTTCTGCACTGCTGGGTATATCGACGCTCCTCCTACTACAGACAGTCGTCCTAGCTCGGTGTCGGTTGGGTGGGTGTCTTCGAGATGTGCGCACGCGACAACCATGACTGGAACTTCCTCAAGGTGGTCGGCAAAATGGTCAGCGTTTTTGAGGAGTCGCGCTGCTTTGTCTGAACCGATGTTGATGTCCCCGGTCTGCGCGTCAGCTAGATAGGCCTTCCAAGGAACCCGGTACCACTCCGCTAGTTGGTTTCGTTTCTCTTGGTCTTTGACCACGATGAAACGGACGGGTTGGCGGTTTCCGCCTTGGGGAGCAAAGCGGGCATAGTTAAACGCTGTTTGAAGTTGTTCGTCCGTGACTGGTTCGTCACTGAAGTATCTGGTGGTAACTGCGCTATAGATGGCGTCGCCAAGTTCCATATTTCCCCCTTATGTGACTCACCGTCTGAGGCACAGGTTAGTTAGCTTGCGTCAACCTAGACCACCAAAGTCTCAGTTACTAAAGATCTTGGTAACTAAGCTTCGCAGGCCTGTTCAGTCGCTCTCCAACAAATTTTTCCCGAATTTGTCGTAGGCAACGTTTGAAGCAACATGGTGGAGTGCCGAACCATGTGCGTCTCGGAAGCAGCGTTGTAACACGTTGTCACTGAACAATGATTCAGCACCAGCGAAGCGGTAGAGCCGGCTAACTGCATCAACAGCGGCTTCTGTTGAGAAGGCCAGCATTGCTACAACTTTGGTTTCATCAGATTGGCTTAAACCGCTGTTTTGTGCGCATTGGCGGTCAGCTTCGCCCAAAGTTTTGAGGCCGAATGACCTCGCAGCATCAACTTCGAGTTGTGACTTTCCCAGTTCGTATTGGAATGCGCCTCGGTCGGCTAGCCGGCCGTCGAAGCCACGAGATTTGGTGGTCGCATATATGACCATTTCATCAAGCAGGCGTTGGCAGACCCCTAACGAAAAGCCCAGATTTTCCCCGGCCACGTAGGCTTGATAGCCAACTTCGTACATTGTTCCGCCGCGTTCGGGGGGAACAAACGGGTCAGCTAACAGGTGTTCGGGAACAAAAACTGAGTCAAGTGTCGCATCAACGCTTCCTGTCCCTTTGAGTGCCATTACATCCCAGTCGTCTCCAAGTGTTACGTCTTGAGCGGCGACACAAGCAAGACGCACTGATGGCTGTTCGCTGGATTCGATACCGGTAAATAAGAACCATTCGGCGTGGGTTGCTCCACTCGCATATCGGTAGGTACCGCTGAGTTCGATGCCGCCTTCAACTGAGATGAACTGGCCAGAGGGTGCCGCCACAGCAGCAAAGAATGGGACCGCTCCAGACCCGAACACTGTGTCGATGCCTAAGTCGTTTAGCCTTGCCCCGGCCATACCAGCCGCGCCGGCATGATTGAATCCAGTCCACCCCGCAGTTGGGTTGGAATAACTAAGTGCCTCGAAATAGCTGAGCTGGTCGTTCATTGACAATTGATCACCGCCCGCCTCAGATGGAACCTTGACCAGGGGAACCTTCAGGTCTCTCATGATTTGGACAAGTTGGTCCGACGCTTTCCCTAATGTTTCAGCTTCTAGGGCGTGTGCATCGAGGTCTTGGTGTCGGGCCTTTATGCCTTTTGTAAGTTCTTCGATGCTTCTCATTGTGGTCAGTTAGCTCTTATTTGACGGCGGAGTCAGTTAGGTAGCCCGGCAACCTCGCGACCAGCAGCGATGGTCGCTATGTCGGTGGGGTTGAAGAACACCTCGGGTTCTTTCGGTCCCCACACTGAAAAGCCGGCAGGACCATCTGAGCCTTCCCAATCTCTGCGGCCGAAATCTCGGTCCCATGCTTCGTCATCAACGATTTGGTCGATGTCGGAGAAGAACTCGAACATGTTTCCTTGAGGATCAAGCATGTACCAAAACATGTTGGATCCAAGTACGTGTCGGCCAACGCCGACGACACTTGCATCTTCACGTTCAGCCAGCACCTCCATGCCAGCCTTGCCAATGGCGTCTACATCGTCCATTTCCATCGCGTAGTGGTTGAGGTAGGAGGTGGGACCAGGGTGAATCAAAAGATTGTGATGGTCTTGCTCGACCCTCATGAAAGTTGCGACACCCTTCAAGATCTGATCAGAAATCTTGAAACCTAAACCCTTGACGAAGAATTCGGTGGCTTCTTTGAAGTTCGGCGTCCCTAATACGAAATGACCGAGCCTGCGCGGAGGACGAGGAGCTTCTTCAACTACTGCTTCCGCTCGTAGGTTCACGCGGTTCTGTTCACCTGGAGGGTTGTGGGCTCGTGATTGCGTAGGAGTGAGAGGGTGAGGAGCTGTGACGTCAACAACAACTCGATGGCAGAAGATTGGGTCTACACAAGTGAGACGGGTGTCGGCTATTTCTGAGTCGACACCCATATCAGCTAGTCGTTGAGAGATGTCGATGAGATCTTTTTCGGCTTCGCAACCAAGGTGGAGTTCCGACATATGTCGATATGTGCCTTCGACGGCACGTATTTGAACTTCACGGTCTTCGGTTCCAAGCACACCTGCGGCACTTTCGAGCATCCCTCGACGGACCCAGAAATCAGTCAGGGAACTCGGGTCCGGCACACTCAACTCAATATCTAACAAGGCATTTAAGGCCATAGCTAGTGCCCCTCCGATCGCGCTCCACCCAACGTATCTGCGATGACACTACTGGCTTATTGAAACATCTGAAAACAACTGGGTATGAGATGTGTCAGTGGTCCGCGCGCGAGACTATGTGCCATGTTGACCGCTTTGATCACTGGAACTTCAACTGGAATCGGTCGTGCTACCGCCCTGGAATTAGCCCGAAGTGGACTGACCGTCTGGGCTTCCATGCGTGACACCTCGATGGGTGCATCTCTGGAATCCATAGCGTCTAGTGAAAATCTCGACCTTCGCGTTCTCCAACTGGACGTCGAGGATGATGACTCGGTAGATGCTGCCTTTCAAAAGGCAGGAGACATTGATGTCCTGATAAACAACGCCGGTTTGAGCCCGATTGGCTCGGTCGAGGAATTTCAGTTGGACGCCTGGAAGCAACTATTCGAAACCAACGTGTTCGGTTTGATTCGTTGCACGCAGGCCGCCCTTCCAGCCATGCGCGACAACGCTTTCGGGCACATAATCAACATTTCTTCGGTCGCCGGGCGAGTAGCTATACCGATGTTTGGTGCGTACTCATCCTCAAAGTGGGCGGTTGAGGCGCTAACGGAAACCCTCGCTTGTGAAGCATCGATTTTCGGGATTCGCGTGAGTCTTGTTGAGCCCGGAGCCGTCGCAACACCCATCAGAGAGAAAACTGGTCGACCCAATCGGGACAGCCCATATCGTCCGGTGGCAAAAAACTGGGGGTTCAGCGTTGGGTACGACCACGCATTTCCATCAGAACCTGAAGACGTAGCAGCTTGCATCGATCAACTGATTCGAGACCCTTCTCCCCCACTTCGGGTGACGGTCGGCCGAGGCGTAGAACAGATGGTGGAATTGCGTTCTGGCCATAGCGACAAGGAGTGGGTTGATCTCTGGTCTTCAGACACTTCAAATTTCTTGTCGACCTGGGAGTCGCTCACCGGCGATGATTTGACTGATCTTTCGACCAAACCAGATAGCTGATTTCGTTTCTAGGGAGTCCTACCGGAAAGGAACTGCTGTTCAGCCCACCCCTTGTCGTAGGGAGAGAAGAATGCAACGTCGATGCTTAAATGGTCGATCAACCAGGCGCCGTCGGACTTTACGTATTGATCGTTGTAGGTCGCAGCTAGCCACACCGCCTCACCGCTGGTGGCGTCTGTGCACGGTTGGAACAAAAGCCAGTGTCCAGTTGCTGATGTTCCGTTGACCTCAATTATTGGGTTCATTACCTGATGTCGCGCAATAGAAATTCTGCTACCCGCACCTTCAAAATGTCGTCGTATCCCGGCTCGACCCTCAGCCACACCGAACGTGCGACCTCCATCCCAAATTCCGTCTTCTGTAAACAACCCGGCAATTCCGTCGGGGTCATATCCCTCGTCACAGAAGCGGCAATACTTTGCCTTCAATTGTTTTATTTCCTCTATGTCTTCCAAACGTTCAAGTCGACTCTCGATAGTCATCACGGAGTAGTCCCTTCCCCAGGACCAACTAGTTTTGAGGTAAATCCTCGAATTGGTCCCAACAGGCACAATTACAGCACGATACGAAGGAGCTCTGTTCATGAAAATCGGTCTCTACGCCAACACTCATGGCATCGGTTATCGAGACGACGTCAACAATTACACTCGCAGCGTCCCCGGCCAACTGCTGCAACCAGTTGAGGTTGCCCAAACTGCTGAACAAAGTGGTTTTCATTCAATGTGGTTTCCCGACCACGTATGTATGCCTTCAGAAACCTCTAGCGCCCATATCGCAAACCAAACAGGTGCCCGGACCTACTCTCCACGACACGAGATGCTCGACGCCGCTGTCGTCATGGGAGCTGTTGCCGCAGCTACGACTGAACTGCGACTCGGTACCAGTGTCCTAGTCGCTCCTTACCGTCACCC
>SGYJ01000057.1 GCA_004214275.1 Acidimicrobiales bacterium
CGGATGAGCTGCTTGATGAGTTCAAACAGTTTTTGGATGACGTCAATCCCGATGATTTCTGACGTGATTGTCTGAAATATTGCAGTTTTTCGCGCGCAACGCGCGAATTATCGCGCGAAGGGTGGTTGCTTGGCTGCACTTTTGCTCGTACTGTGGCATCACACCGACGTAGTTTCACCAATGTGATCAGCTTGGTGGCTAGTCGAGACGGAGGCACAACCTTGACTGAGGGAAAAGTAGCAGCAGGTTTTTCTGGAAAACGAACGGCTGAATTAGTGGGTATCACCTACCGGCAGCTTGATTATTGGGCGCGAACTGATCTCATTCGCCCTTCATTGGCCGATGCGCAAGGAAGCGGAAGTAGGCGCAGTTATTCATACCAGGACCTCCTTGAACTCAAAGTCGTCAAGACTTTGCTTGACGCCGGCATCAGGCTTGAGATGGTGCGCGATGTCTTTTCTTATCTGCGAGAGAACCTTGGCGCAGATGTTGCTTCTGCCAATCTCGTAATTAACGGTTCGTCACCTCTACTTGTGTCAGGTGAAGAAATTATTGATTTGATCCACAAAGGTCAGGGAGTGCTTAACGTACTTCCTCTTGCTGGAGTCAAGGAAGAATTAGATAACGCCATTATTGACTTGTTCCCGTCAGCCGAAGACAGAATTCAGGCGACCGGGTAACGCCTCTGTGGGTCTACTCAGCCTCTTGCGGAGCGAACCGCATAGAAGCTGAATTCATGCAGTAGCGATCACCAGTGGGTTCAGGGCCATCGGGGAAAACGTGGCCCAAATGAGCTCCGCATGAATGACATAGAGCTTCGACACGGACCATTCCATGGGAGTTGTCAATCTCTGTGTCGACGACAGCCTCAGAAAGTGGCTGCCAAAAACTTGGCCAACCAGACCCAGACTCATATTTAGATTCATTTGAAAACAAGTCAGCGTCGCAAACTACGCAGTGATAGGTGCCATCCTGTTTTTGATCCCAAGTCTCACCTGTGAAGGCCTGCTCGGTTCCAGACTCCTGGGTGACGTGGTACTGAAGCGGAGTTAAACGATCTCGTAGATCTTCTTCAGTAAAAGGTTTTGAATGGTCGCTCATCGGTAACTCTCAAACACTATTCGGACAAACTGTGGACAAAAATAAGACTATTGCAGTAACTGCCTAGAAATCTTATCTGTGGAAATGGATTGTCTTTCCACTAAAGATTCACAGCTTTTCGACACTGGTTAACCACAGGAGCTAATGGGTAGATTCGAGTTCATGGTCTTTCAGTTGATCTTCGTTGATGGTCGAGCGGAACTAGTTTCTGGTGTTGACAACTATGAACAGGAAGGTCCCATGACGACTTTCTTTCAGTCGGGGGGCCGAAATTATGTGGATTCGTGGTCACTGCGTATTGCTAGCTACAGAACGGCCGATCTGACTTCTGTCCGCCGAGTGGTGGTAGCTGAACAGTAATTACTTCGAGCTTCGACGTTGTTTGTGACAGATGAAAGGCGCTCTGGGGCTATGTGTTGTCGTTGTTCAAAGATCGGACGATGTCCACAATTCCACCGAGGCTATCCAGGCGTTCCTGAGTGTCGGCACCTTCAGGTTGGACGCGGAGAACTGAAATACCAGCATCTCGATAGGCGCGGACACGTTCTGTGACTTCAGAGACAGAGCCCAAAAAGTTGGTTTGCAGGATCAACTCGTCAGGTACCGCTTCGACAGCCTGCTCTCGTTCACCATCAACCCACAATTTTTGGACTTGTTGCGCCGCCATTTCAAAACCGCCACGCCTGTATGCGTCGTTGTAAAAGTTTGTTGTTGGGGAGCCCATAGCTCCCAAGGTGAATGCAACCCCGGGTCTCCTCGGGGCCAGGAGCGGCTCTATTTCGTCACCGAACTGGACAGCCCCTCCCGCCTGATACTCGATGGCGGAAGGGTCTCTTCCTGCTCCGACGGCTCCTTGTTGGACATGTCCGAGCGTGGCGGCCGCGCCGGAGGGAACAAAGGATGTTCCTGCCCAACCATCAGCCACTTGGCCTGTGTATTCGAGAGACTTTGGGCCGAGGGTCGCCAGCCAAATTGGTATTTGTTCGTTGGCTGGTTGAGCTAGACGCAAGGCTTTCCCCTCACCTCCTGGGAGAGGTAGCAAGTGGTGGGAGCCTTCGTAGTTAATCTTTTCACCAGCAAATGCTTGTCTGACTATGTCTACCGTTTCGCGAAGTCGAGTCAGCGGCTGATGAAATGGGACCCCATGCAACCCTTCGACTACTTGGGGTCCGCTTACACCGAGTCCTAAAATAAATCGGTCTTCACTGATAGCAGCCATCGATAGCGCCGTCATAGCGGTCATGACGGGAGTGCGAGCGGAGATTTGTAGGATCCCGGTCCCGAGTTGAACTTCGTTGGTTACAGCTGCGAGGTAGGCCAGAGTGGTAACACCATCCATACCCCATGCTTCGGCCGACCAAATTATGTCCACACCCATTTGTTCGGCTTCGCGTAAGAATTCAACTTGGATATCCCAGTCCCGCTTCTTGCCTGAAGCGGGACCTCCGAATGCGATAGAAACCTTCATACCTCTTGCCTAGCGCACTACGGCGGCTCGTGCAGCGCTAGTTTCTGTGGGTATGGAAATTAAACCGCTTACCGGGGCTTTCGGGGCAGAGGTCTTAGACATTGACCTCAAGTCTGGGATCGGTACAGAGGAATCACGATTGATCGAGGCAGCCCTCGCAGAAAACGTGGTTTTAGTATTTCGAAACCAGGACCTAGATATCGATGGTTTCGAGAGTTTTGCAGCGAGCATCGGTGATTTTGGTGAGACTCCCTTCATTACACCAGTTGAAGGTCATCCAAATGTGCTGCGAGTTATACGTGAGCCTGAGGAAACTGGTCCGTTGTTCGGAAGTGGGTGGCATAGCGACTGGAGCTTCCAGCAGCGTCCACCGAGTACGACGCTGCTCTACGCGTTGGAGGTTCCCGATGCCGGAGGAGATACGGCCTTCACGAACCAGTATCTGGCCTTCGAAAGTCTTTCAGAGTCGATGCAGTCAATTCTTCGCGGTTTGAAGGGAATTCATTCAGCAGAACGGAGTTATGGACCTCAGGGAGTTTTCGGACGTCCTGATCCAGACTCTTCGATGGACATACATGGTGATGAGTCGGCGGTTGTGCACCAGACACACCCCTTGGTGCGGTCCCATCCACTCACAGGACGTCAGTCACTATTTGTTAATGAGGTGTACACGGTCGGGATAGAGGGGATGACCAAGACTGAAAGCAGTTCCCTTCTGGAGTTCTTGTTTGAGCACAGTCGCCAAATCGCTTTCACATGCCGCGTTCGGTGGATGCCGGGGACTTTGACGATGTGGGATAACCGAGCGACGCAGCATTTCGCCATCAACGACTATGCCGGAAGCAAGAGAGAAATGTACCGGGTTACTTTGGCGGGCGAGCAGCCTGCGTTGAGTTAGTTGGTGAGCGAGTTATCGACAACAACTAAAGGACCCAAGAGAGCCAGATCTTGTAAGGCCTGGTCGTAGAGAAACTTCTCGGTGCAGGCAGGTCGAGCCCAGTCCTCTTCGTCTCGTGTTGGGAGCCTCCCTCTGCCCTGTACACGAAGATCACCCGTTAGTCGACTACTGACTAAGACGTCTTGATTTAGGAGCATTTGGATGAATTTATCTGGGTCATGGCTGGGCTCGTCAAACACGTAAAGCTTCAACCCATCGGTGACGAAAGGAGTGATGTAGTGAGTCAGTTTTCCTTGGGATCCGCTGATGTCGAAGCGAAGCATAAGCGAGTCCTCAAATACTTTGAATGGTGCATCAGTAGACCCGTTCATCGCGATGACCGTAGCAACCGAAGGGCGTGCAAGGTTGCCAGGAAGTAGCTTCTTCGTAGGAGTGAACTATCAGAGAAGCCGGAGGTTTCAAGATGTCGGTTCAAGAAGGCGAATATTGCGGATTTCTCACAACGATTGAGGAGCCTGGAATTCTTGTAGTGACGTTCAACCGTCCAGAGAGCCTGAATGCATCTACTGCTGCAATGAAAAGGGATTTAGTTGAGTTGCTGACACAAACTCAAATGGACGACGCTATCCGGATCGTCGTCTTCACGGGGCAAGGTTCGGCGTTTTGGGCGGGAGATGACCTAAAGGGTTACGGAGGAGACAGCGTCCAAGTGCCACAGATTCATCATGGGCACCACAACCCCTCCGGCACCTATAACGGTTTACGAACGATATCTCAGGCGGTAAACACCGCAGTTCGGAATCTCGACAAGATTTCCATCGCAGCAATAAATGGCTTCGCCATCCAAACAGGCTTCTCGCTTGCTTTAGCTTGCGACTTCCGTATTGCTTCGAGGTCAGCAAAATTAGGAAGTGCAACACTCAGATTTGGGCTGTTACCTGATGAAGGTGGCCAATGGTTATTAGTGCAACATTTGGGGGTGGCGAAGGCAACCGACTTCATGATGCGTAAACGGATTGTTGACGGTGAAGCAGCCCATGAGTTGGGACTAGTACATGAGGTTGTCGATGATGACAGTCTCATGGATGAAACTCTGTCGTTAGCTCGAGAACTAGCCAACGGGCCACAAGTCGCGATGAGAATGCTGAAGCGCTCGATCCTTTTGGCAGCAGACTTAACATGGGATCAGTCGCTTGATGAGATAGCTGCGAAGACGGCCGTTACTGACCATCTACCCGATGCTCGTGAAGGTGCTGCAGCCTTTATCGAAAAGCGTCAGCCGCAGTTCAATGGATGGTTAGAAGGTCGTGTCGACCCACCCATGGATGGGCCTGCTCCATGGGAAGCTGACTCAGAGTAAAGCGCTATAAGCGGAGCAGAAAACTGAGGGACCTAGTGGCGTTAATGAGCCGCGTTTGTTAGTTCTTCCAGGGCGCCTAACAACAGTGTTACGTTCCGCATCCGTGCTGTGTGGCCCATGCAACCAATCCTCCACACCTTTCCAGCAACTGGGCCAAGACCACCACCAATTTCGATGCCGTAATGATCTAGTAGGTGCTGGCGACTCTTGACGTCGTCGAGCCCTTCAGGGATAGATACTGTCGTGAGTTCCGGGAGCCGATACCCCTCTTGGGCCCATAACTCGAAGCCAAGTTCTGGTAGACGACTGTGGAGCTCGTCGCCGCAAGATTGATGGCGGCCCAAGGTTTGTTCGAGCCCTTCGGATAGCACCACCCCTAAGCCGGCATGTAAGGCATACAGCATTGAGATGGGCGCCGTGTGGTGGTAAGCACGGGCACCGTCCCCGGATACGTATTCCTTAATCATGTTGAGGTCGAGATACCAGCTTTGCGGAGTCTCAACGAGCCTCTCCATCGCTCTGTGGCTAACAGTTAGTGGAGATAGGCCAGGTGGAACGCCGAGGCATTTCTGGGTTCCGCTGTAGGCAATGTCGACGTTCCATTCATCAATTAGTACTGGTATGCCCGCAAGAGAAGTCACACAATCAACCAAAAGCAAAGAATCACCTTTGTTTGCTCCCAACTCGGCGATGTCATTTCGCACCCCAGTTGAGGTCTCAGCGTGTACAACTGCGATGATCGATGGGTTGGGGTGGGCATCTAAGAGGCGTTGGGGATCTATGGTGCGTCCCCAGTCTTCATCGACTCGGGTGACTGTGGCTCCTGCACGAGTTGCTACTTCGCACATTCGGTTCCCAAAAACACCGTTAACACCGATTACTACGTCATCGCCCGGGGTAATGAAATTAACAAAGGAGGTTTCCATACCAGCGGAACCAGTGGCGCTAATTGGAAAAGTTAATGCGTTGTTCGTCTGCCATACCTCGCGTAGACGGTCGTTCGTTTCGTCTAGAAGCGATATGAATTCTGGATCTAGGTGTCCAAGGACAGGTCGATTGAAGGCTTCCATTACTTCTGGGTATGGATTACTCGGGCCGGGGCCCATCAATATTCGATCGCTATGAATCACGCCGAGCAACCGTAGTCACAGGATTAGCTTTATGCACAATCGTCTATGACGGCTCCACTGCTAATCGTGTAATCAAACTGCTTGTATCCCAACGCCCGCCTCCGCCTCTTTGAATTTCTGCGTAGTAAGAGTCGACCAGTCTCGTGATGTCCACAGCGGTTCGAAGACGGTCTGCCTCTTCGATG
Source organism: Acidimicrobiales bacterium (assembly GCA_004214275.1). GTDB lineage: Bacteria > Actinomycetota > Acidimicrobiia > Acidimicrobiales > Poriferisodalaceae > MedAcidi-G3. The sequence continues at coordinate 6,143 of SGYJ01000057.1, forward strand.
ACAATTCCCAGATCTTTTCTCATCCAGTCCACAGCGAACCCGAAATCGAACTCATTACGAATCATTGTGGAGCCACGATTTTCCATTTGCCAGGAGCCGGCTGCTCCTTTGCTGATGGTTTCAAGTACGAGTTCGAGGTTCAGTCCACTGCGCTTACCGAATTCAAGAGCCTCTGAGAGTCCTTGCAGTAGACCCGCAATACAAATTTGGTTGACCATTTTAGTTAGTTGGCCTGATCCGCTGGGGCCGATCAGGTTGCAGGCTTGGCTGTAGACAGAAATTATTGGTTCGGCAAGAGAGAACCATCGCTGATGACCGCCGCACATGACGGTCAAGGTGCCGTTTTCGGCGCCTGCCTGACCTCCAGATATAGGCGCATCAAGGAAACCGACCTCGTCCGCAGCGCAGAGTTCATTGAGCTCGTTTGCGAGCTTGGCTGAAGCTGTGGTGTGGTCAACAATCAACGTGTCAGGTGCCATACCGGCAAGTACCCCGTCTTCACCTAACACGACAGACCGAACATCATCGTCATTGCCGACGCAGAGAAAGGCTATTTCTGTGCCATCAACGGCGAGTCGCGGAGTTGCCGCTGAACTGCCTTTGTTTTCTTGAATCCAAGCTTCAGATTTTGATGCCGTTCTGTTATAGACGGATACGACATGGCCAGCTTCTGATAGATGCCTGGCCATCGGAAAGCCCATAACTCCTAAACCGATGAATGCAACTTTCTTTGGCGTAGTCATAAAGGTTTCCTTTGGTATACGAAAGTATTCAAATCAGAAGCAACTAATTCTGAGGTTGGCCTTGTCTCGGCTTAAGGTGCAGTTTCATTCTTAGTGATCAGAACACGGACTTCGTGTTTCAATACTTTGCCCATCACGTTTCTCGGAAGCTGGTCCGTCCAGATCACCCGCTTTGGGTGCTTGAAGCGAGCGATTTGTCCATCGAAAAGTTGAAGAACAGCTTCGCTATTTTGTTCGAATCCCTCAGCGGCGACCGCTACGACTACGGGAATTTCACCCCAACGGCTATCGCTCACCCCTACGACTGTTGCTTCCGAAAGCAGATCACTTTCTGCAAGTACGTTTTCCAACTCAGCAGGGTAAATATTCTCTCCTCCAGAAATGACTACGTCTTTCTTGCGGTCGTCGATATAGATCCACCCCTCGGTATCCATATGTCCGATATCGCCGGTGTGGAACCAACCGTCGGTTATTGACTCAGATGTGGCGTCGGGATTGCGCCAATAACTCGTCAAAACATTTGGTCCACGCACCCATAGTTCACCAGACTCTCCTGCCGCTACGTCAATGCCTGCATCGTTGACTATGCGAACGTCGCAAAGGGTTGCAGCTTTACCACAAGAGCCAGGTCGTTGAGCTGCCTGATCGATTCTTAAAACGACTGCGGTTGGAGAGGTTTCGGTAGCTCCATAAACCTGACCTACAGAGATTCCACGTTCGAAGAAGGGCCGAGTTGCCGCCTCTGGGATTGTCGACGACCCTGCCATGAGGCCCTTGAGGGAGGATAGATCTGCCTCCGCGAATGCTGGGTGGTTAGTCACGGCATTTAAAGTCGCTGGAACGAACAGAGACCAAGTGGGCTGCCACCTTTCGACATCTTTGAGCCACTGCCCGGGGTCGAAGGAACTGTGCAGAAGAACCGATGCGCCTCCCATTAATGCGGGGAGTGTCTGAATGTTGAGTCCACCGACATGGAATAGGGGCAGAAAAGTCAGGAAGCGGTCACTGGAAGTTAAGTCGTGGGCATGGGCGCCATTGACAGCGTTGGCCGCCAGCGCACTTTGAGACAGGAGTGCTCCCTTGGGAGTTCCAGTAGTTCCGGAGGTGTATGCAAGTAAAACAGGGTCATCAGGCTGACCGGCTCTGGGAGTTACCTCGATGGGCTCAGATTGAGAGACCTCAGCTAGTGAAAATACTGATATCTCGTCCGCAGCCTCTATTGCATGTTCGGCGAAGTCCTTGTGAGTTATAACAAGCCTGGGCCCTGCGTCCTGAAGAATCCAACGATGTTCGGCGATAAGCAGGCGCGAGTTCAGAGGCAGAAAGATCGCTCCCAGTCGAGAACAAGCGAGTAGCAACTCTATTGCTAGCGGGTGGTTTGGTCCTAGCCAAGCAACTCGATCGCCAGGTTCGACTTCGTGCAGATGTAACCAACCTGCTATTGATGAAATCCTTGTGGAGAGCTGCTGGTAACTGGTCTTGTCACCTTCGAACTCAACGGCGAGCGCGTCTGGTTGGTGGTCAGCCCACTTGTCTACCCATGATGCGAGATCCGATCCGTTACTCCACATGAGAAGTGCCGCTATGCCAAATCACCTTGCAACACGCCTTCTATGACGACAGGATCGCCGTCCAAGGCCACGGTGTGATTTCGCATGGGAAGATCGAAATGGCCAAGCGTATGTCGACCGGCGTGTTCGTTGGCCCCTGTCGAATAAAGAAAGTTCCCTGCAAATGCTCGTTGTTCAGTTCCGTTGGTTTGGCTTCTGTCATACAAAGGCAGGGTGTCCCAGCGAGCACCAGGATTCATGCCCCAACCAATGTGGCTAGTTGCGTAGGCGTCGGGATCACCCCATGCATCTGAATAGCTGCGGAAAAGGGACGCATCTGTACCTTCGCCTGCGACATCAACCACATAGTCGTTTTCGATCGTAAGTGTTACAGGGGACTCGATATAACGCTTGAACGTCAAATTCATGTCACCTCGATCCATGACGATTACGCCATTTACCGTGTTGGCTTTGGGGAAGGCTAAACATAAGCCGCCGGGCCAATGAGAGATCGACCCCGCTTGGGTTGTGTAGCCCCAACCGCCGCCGCAAGGAGCATCGCTTAGGTTTACAACTACGTCGGTTCCAGCGGCCGATGTCACATGCATCTCTGTTGCTTTGATCAGCTTCTTGATTCCCGTCTTGACTTTAGGTTCAAGGTCCTCTGTCGGCATCAATCTCTCAAGCGCCTCCGGGTGTTCGTTCGAGACCATCAACACTCGGCTGCCATCGGCCAAAATTTCTGGCAGCTCGGGGGCGTGCAGTAAACCTTCAACAGTGCAGTCGACGACGAAGTCAACTGAAGCAAGTGCCTTTATGACAGCTGTAGAACCGGCGATCGCGTCTGACGCTCCCGTCGACCTGACGGGGACGGGAGAGTTCTGACGCAACGTGGGCAGAACTATGTGAATTGGGCGGATACCTAATCGATCCAAAGCAAGTTCCGCCAAATTTACGTTGACGTTTCGACTTTGAGTTTCAGAAAGGATTGCTGCGGTTTGGGTCTTGTCGACGGCGCACATTTCGAACACGCGAGCGAACACGTCAATCCATTTTCCTTCGATGCGCTCTACAAGCATGCTTCCTCCTGCTATACAGCGTGAAATCAATATCTGAGACCTAGTTAAGCATTGATGACTGCGAATCGATCAAGATTCCTGGGATCTGACTCAGGATGACACAATTAGTTTCTCGCGGGATTGGAAACGCTGGTGATCAAAGGTGGTCTCGCGGATCTAAATCAGTCCCATGGAGGTGGGATGTGTCGTTATATCTCCGACACATCCACCTTCGTCCTCGCTCCCCACCCGAAACGACCTCTAATTCGGTGATGGAGGTGACGTTGGGCGCAAGTTCGGTGTGCCACTGGTTCGGTCCCAGCCCAAAGGCGATCGCCATTGCGGCTGAAATAACACCCCCGTGGCACCCGATCAGAATGGTAGAGCCCACATGAGTGCTTCCGATCTGACTCAATGCTTGGCCCACTCGGTGACGGAATCCTGCTCTGCTGTCGGCACCGGGGATTATCGGGACAAATGGGTCTCGTTGCTCGAAGTTGCCGAGGTCATATTTTTCTCTGACCTGCTCCCAGGTGAGGCCGTCGGCTTCGCCTAGTCGGAACTCTTCGAGGTCAGAATGAATGTTTATTTCATGTTGCTGCAACGCACTAGACAGGACAATCTCGGTAGTTTCGATGGCTCGAGGAAGCGGGGATGAATAGACGACATCTATTGAATTTTCGTTTCCGCTAGCCAACCTCTCGCCCAAACAAGCTGCTTGTTCTTTCCCGCGGGCAGAGAGTCCTGAACAAGTGTTAGGGCCACCGACCACACCCTCGACCATGACGTTGGATTCTCCGTGGCGAATCAGAAGAAACCTTGTCGTGAAGGTGCTGTCAGTCTGCGTTTCAGTCATCGAGGCACTCTAGAGGTAGAAAGGTATTTGCAGTCAAAACTTGACCATCTGACGTAGCCTACGGTTTCGAGCACCGTCTGCTAAACGGAGAACGACCTGATGACTGCACTTGAAGTTGAGGTGGACCCAGGCGAAGCGGGCTTTGACGCCGAGCGCCTAGGTAGGTTAAGTACCCACCTAAACAAATATGTGGACAAAGGACTTCTCCCCGGCGTAAACGTATTGGTCAGTCGCGGTGAGGAAATCGTTTATCGACACATGTACGGAGCGCGCGACCTGGAACGGGCGTTGCCGGTGGAAGCTGACACCATTTACCGTTTTTATTCAATGACGAAGCCCATTACTTCGATCGCCATAATGCAACTATACGAGCAGGGTCTGTTCCAGTTGAAAGACCCGATATCGCGATGGATACCTTCATTCGCGGGTAGTCAGGTTTTCGCTGGTGGGGACGCAGTCCAGCCGCAAACACGTGACGCAACTAGAGACATATCGGTCCATGACCTATTGACACACACAAGTGGGCTTACCTACCACTTCCATATGGCTCATCATGTAGACGAAATGTATAGAAGAGCTGGTTTCGACTGGACGAAAAGTCCGGGTGACTTAGAAAGTCAGTGCGACATCCTGGCTTCGCTGCCTCTTTTGTTCGATCCAGGGAGTGAATGGAATTATTCATATTCGACTGACGTTTTGGGACGCCTTGTTGAGGTAATGAGCGGCCTAAGTCTTGATGCCTATTTGAAAAAGAATATTTTCGAGCCCATAGGTATGGTGGATACTGGGTTTTCGGTGCCGGGCGGGCAAGAGGAACGATTTGCCTCTTGCTATTACCCAGACGGTGAAACTCAACAGGCAACTTTGCTGGATGATGCTCAACGGTCCCGATACCTTCGCGAACCCGAAGCTTTTTCGGGCGGAGGCGGGCTGGTTTCAACGCTAGGTGACTATCACCGCTTCACCCAGGCCCTGAGGAGTGGGGGGGCTTTAGACGGTAAGAGGATCATCGGACGGAAGACCTTGGAATTTATGACTTCCAACCATCTACCGGGAGGAGTGGACCTGACTGAATACGGGCGCCCGTTGTTTTCAGAAACGGCATACGACGGCGTTGGGTTTGGATTGGGTTTTTCCGTGGTGGTCGATCCAGCGAAGGCCAAGGTCTTGAGTCAGCAAGGGGAATACGCGTGGGGTGGAGCAGCTTCCACAGCATTTTGGGTAGACCCTGTCGAGGACCTAACCGTAATATTTTTAACGCAACTGCTGCCCTCGAGTACACACCCGATCAGGCCCGAGATGAAGGCGTTGGTTTATCAGGCGCTTCTGTAGCTCGTAGCACTTCTAACTAGATGCGCGCGGTACGGTCGAAGTTGGGTCTATTTGGCTAGGGCGGAAAGAATGATGAGTAAATGCCTGCGAGACTCTCGGTTATGAGCGATGAAGCTACCGAAGAGTTTGATCTCGTAATTGTCGGCACGGGATCAGGTAACAGTATCCCTGGCCCTGAGTTTGGTCATTGGAAGATAGCGATCGTTGAGAAAGGTCTGTTCGGAGGCACCTGCCTCAACGTTGGCTGTATCCCATCGAAAATGTTTGTTTACGCAGCCGATGTAGCGGAGACAATTCGAGCAGCCGAGACCTATGGACTTCAGGCTGAGCTGACGGGAGTGAATTGGCCGGCAATTCGCGACCGGGTGTTTGGGCGAATTGACCCGATCGTGGAAGGCGGTGAGAGCTACCGGTTGGGTGCTGAGTGCCCCAACATCACTGTGTTTAAAGGAGAAGGTCACCTCATAGGTGAACGGACCCTTGAGGTAACTAGTGAAGATGGAGGAGTGAGCCGTATATCAGGTCGGCATGTAGTTCTGGGCGCGGGAGCCCGCCCGTTTGTGCCGCCTTACCCAGGTCTCGTGGATGTTGACTTCCACACCTCGGACACAGTGATGCGTCTCGAAGTTCTTCCCGAACGAATGCTCATTTTTGGAGGTGGGTATATAGCTGCAGAGCTCGGACATGTTTTCTCCGCCTTTGGTTGTGAGGTGACCATGGTCAATCGGGGAACCAGGCTGTTGCGGAGAGAAGATGAAGATATTGCCCGACGGTTTACCGAACTAATGAGCCGAAGGTTCGA
>SGYJ01000058.1 GCA_004214275.1 Acidimicrobiales bacterium
ATGGCTTTAGAGGAATTTGTGCCCGCGGTAGAAAATTTGTTCGCTGAGCCCAAAAATTCCATTTACCTAACCGATGAAGGTCAAATGGCCGGAACTAATTCGTAGGTTTGCTGAAATCCTCATTCATTCGACAATAAGTCTGCGTGATGCACCGGCACTTGCATATGCCATTCAGTGAGCTCCTGATAGCGGTGACCTAGCTGCAACACAACATGGTCTTGGAATGGTCGCCCAATGACTTGTAGGCCGCAAGGTAGTCCATCCTGATCAAATCCCATGGGGACAGATAACGCCGGGAACCCAGTGGAATTCCAGGCTGGTGTATGCATTGCTGCCAATGATGTGGCGCTCCTGTCAGCCCCTGTAAACGGAGTCGCTGCATACCCGGTAGTGGGGCTGACAAGTATTTCAACACCGAGTTCTTCCATCTGAGCTAACACCGCTTTACGCGCAACTTCGCGCACACGTTCAACCTGCACCAAATCCCCAGCTGAGAACAGTGCCCCTCGAGCGATAGTTAGCCTTGTGGGGCGTCCATAATCACTCCATCGATCTTGCAGTTGATCGCGATGCCAAGAAAATGCTTCCGCCTGCAGAGCCATAAATGCCCCATCATGGAGAGCCTCGTAGTGAGGAACTTCGAAGGGAACGACGTCGATCCCAGCGGAACCTAACTCAGTGACCGCATCGTCGAACACAGCCATCATCGGGTCGGAGCTAGCCCCCACCAGGGCGCTGTTTGTGATTACTCCAACTTTTCCGAACTCCGTATCTTCAGCCAAGCGGTCGACATAGTTGCTGGGCGGCCTCCGCACAGTCGTTCGGTCGCTTGCGTCGTAACCGGCCATAACCGTGAGCATCGCAGCGCAATCCCACACAGAGTTGGCCATCGGACCGATGTGGTCATAACTAAGTCCGAGAGGAATGCAGCCACTCTTCGGAACCAACCCAAAGGTTTGCTTGAACCCTGTAATTCCGCAATAAGCGGAGGGCAAACGAACACTTCCTCCGGTATCTGTTCCCAGGCCACCGGCGAACTGCCCTGAAGCAACACCATTTGCGGTGCCCGAGCTTGAACCCCCTGTCCAACGTTCAACATTCCATGGGTTTCTAGGCACCGGGAACGGTTTATCGAAATCCGGGAAACCGATGGCATATTCCATCGTCGTTGTTTTTCCCATCACTACAGCTCCGGCTTCACGGAGACGTCGAAGTAGCGGACCGTCACCTTGGTCTCCCCACGACGGGTCCTGTACCAACGATTGAGCCGAGGTCGGCCCTTCATCAGTCGAAATAATGTCCTTGATGCCTAAAGGGATTCCATGCAGAGGCCCGCGGTCTAATCCCAACTGCATTTCACTATCGGCTTGGTCAGCGGCTTCAAGAGCCGTCTCGTCGAAGCGGTTTAGATAGGTTCCCAAAATCGGATCCAGATGGTCCGAGGCTTTTAACGCCCGTTCAACAATTTCGCGACTAGTGGTGCTCCCATCACGCAAATTGGTTCCAAGTTGTCTGATTGAGTTGTTGTTCACGATCAGGAATCCATGTCCGCTCGGAACACTGCCGCTGTTACTTCATCACCCGTATCTATCTCGTACATACGGTCAACTTTTTGACGGAACTGAGGAAATATTCGCCCGAGCGATGCGAGATCTGATCCTGCCAGCTCGATCCCAGCAAGGCCAAGCAGTGCCCGGACCTCATTTACCGATTCAGAATTGGAATCATCTTGTGTTTCGGCCATGACTCCACCTTAAAGCTCTTTCGACATCACCTGCCGAGGCAAGACTTCCCACCTAAATCACAGGACCGGTTTGCCGTTCATTTCGCCTAATGACTCAGCGAGGAGCTCTAAGCGCTCACCATCAGGTCCACTGAAATAAATCGAATTTCCATGCTCAAAGGTCACTTCAACGTCAGATGCTTCAAGCCTCGACCTCAAGTAAGCCTGCTTTTCTGGTGTAACTGAAATTGCGAGATGATGCATGGAACCCAACAATTCGGCGTAAGGGCCAAGATTCAGTCCAGGGAAATCAAAAAACGCTAAGGCATTACCATTGCCGACGTCGAAAAAGAAGTGCGTTGAGCCCTGATAGTCGCGATTCTCGAACAGTTCAGTCATCGGGAACTCAAGAATTCCTTGATAAAACGCGATCGTTCGTTCGACATCAGAACTCAAAAGAGCAAGGTGGTGCACTCCCTGCGCAGAAGAAGTACCCCTGTCGCCTCGCTCTCGTAGATGCTCCCGCCGCAGTCGCGCCCATTCGTCGGTTCGATCTATGTCTTCACCATGTTTTGAGTCACTCACAAATACCTTCTTTGACCTGTCACGAACGTACCAAGTAGTTCGATTACCAAGAGACGTAACGTTACTTTCACTGTTGGTCACCGATCCCGCAGGTCTATGGTGTCGATATGACCATCATCCATTCCTCTCCTTCGGCGTCTGCCGCACTTGAAGAGTTCAACATTAAAAACTCAACTGCGATCCAAGTCGGCGACTTGTATTTCTTCAGCGGTATGACTGCAATCAATCTTGAGACGTTTGAAGTAACTGGCGGCGATCTGGCTACGCAAGCCAGAGTCGCATTAGAAAACTTCGGCGCCATGCTTGAAGACATGGGTCTTTCCCTGGACCATGTGATCAAGGTCAACGCACAACTGACCGACGTTTCAGAATTCGCTATTTGGAACGAGGTGTTCCTCGACGTGTTTGAGGCACCGTACCCTTGTCGCACGACTGTCGGTGCCCCGTTAGTGGTCGGTGATATCGAGGTCGAAATTATTGCTGCCTCAACACCTAGAAGGTAGCCACAGGGTTTCGTCTGCGAAAACCCTTACTCGTTAAAAAGAATTCGTTGACCTACAAGTTGACGAATGCGGCCAGAGGTGCTGAGCTTCGAATCCACGTGCTGACCACCACTTAGTAAGGAAGTCGAAGATGTCTCAGACTATTCACGTTGTATTCCCCTGCCAAGAAGGCAAGGGACCTGAATTAATCGAAATTCTCCGCGGAGCTCTCGCCGATACTCGTGCCTTTGAAGGCTGCGAATCAGTTGAGGTTTACAGCGACGACAACAACCCGGACACCGTCGTTCTCTGGGAGAAGTTTGCGGTCAAAGAGAATCATCAGGCCTACCTCAAATGGCGTATGGACACTGGCCTTCCCGAGCTACTTGCCCCCGTATTGGCAGGCAACTTGCAGGTCACCTATCTAGACAGTCACGACGCCTAGCAGTTTCGCTGATTACCTATTAGAAGGTAACCAGACAGCCGACTTTGAATGAGCCCCCAACTTCATGGGGGCTCATTTCATTTTTATCTGCGCATCTGAAACACATTGTTAGCTTTCCGGACTCAGCCAAGCGCCCAACTTGTTGACGTGGTTATGATCAAACCATGACTGATTTCGGCATAAACATGTTCCCTACCGACAAAGCAATCAATCCTATGACCTTGGCTAAAGAGGCGGAGGATAGAGGCTTCGAGTCGATCTGGTTTCCAGAGCACAGCCACATTCCAACGAGCCGGGAAACACCTTGGGGCCTCAACCCCAAAGCGCCGCCGCTTCCCGAGGAGTACTGGCGCACACACGACCAGTTTGTTGCGTTAGGTATGGCCGGCGCTGTCACTAGCAAGATCAAACTCGGTACCGGTATCACTCTTGTCCCGCAGCGTGACCCGATCTGGTTAGCGAAAAATGTGTCAACAGTTGATGCGTTAACTGACGGTCGTTTTCTTTTCGGTATCGGCTACGGCTGGAACAAAGAAGAGCTTCATCATCACGGCGTCAAATTCACAGAACGCAGAGCTGTGATGCGTGAACGAATTTTGGCCATGAAGGAAATATGGGCAAACGACGAAGCAGAATTTCACGGTGATCATGTGGAATTCAGTTCAAGTTGGCAATGGCCGAAGCCAACCCAAAAACCACATCCTCCGATCATTTTGGGTGGCGCGGCTGGTCCGAAAACCATGAAAGACATAGTCGAATACTGCGACGGTTTTATGCCCATAAGCGGCAGGTACGACTTCGCTGAACAAATAACCACACTGAAACAAATGGCATCTGATGCCGGTCGAGACCCAGAATCGTTTGACTTCGGACAGTTCGGAACGCCCCCCAAAGCAGAGATCGTTGACAGTCTCATCGAAGCCGGGTGTAACCGAATCGTATTTACACTCCCCCCAGCTGATGCTGACACCGTGATTCCTAAGCTTGATCAGCTATCTGAGTTCAAGGATCAGTACAACTAAATCAACTCGATCTTCAGTTGAACAAAACCCTTAGTTAGCTGCGGGGATGTAGCCGTCGCGCATGAAACTCTGAAGATAATCACCATATCGATAAGGCTTCACTGCTAACGGTCGATCTTCGTCTACGCAACCAGCTAGCGCTTCAATAATGGTGTCGGGTCGAGGATCGAAAAAGAACGGGATCGCGTAACGGTTCCCCGCGCTTTTGTTCAGAGCCCGATGTTTCGTGGAACGAAATCGATTGTTGCTCCATGCCCTTAATGTGTCGCCTGCATTAACAACAAAAGATTCCTGTTCTTGATCAACAGCGAACCACCCGTCATCAGATGCAATCGAGAGACCACTTACTTCGTTAGCGGGCAACAAGGTCATAAAGCCTGCATCGCTGTGTGGATCAATCCCCCACTGGTCAGGTTCGGCATCAATGGGCGGGTAGTGACTCATTCGAAGCGTCGCTAGAGCCGGGTCAAAGAACGTCTCGAAGAACGCTGGCGGCATATCTGCCGCGACCGCATAAAGCGGCAAAAGTTGATGACACAGTCGCTCTAAAGTCCGGTAATAGTTTTCAGCAGCATTTCTGAAACCAGGCAAGGCCTCTTCAGCAGGAAACTGGTTGCGCTTCGAACCGGGTCGCCCCATAAAAAACGCTGCGTTCAGGGCGAATGGTCGGTCGCCTCGTTGTGCACCGCCAAGTCCCACATAGCCCATAAGAGTCGACGTCATCTCATGCCCGAACTTTGCTTCGTCGACAAGCTCATGGTACGAAGCTGTCCAGTCATACATCTCTCGAATTGTTTGCCACTCGATCCCATGACCGACGATCGACAAAAAGCCGACATTCTCCAACGCTTCGCGTAATTGTTCAGCGGTTGCTTCGATTGCTCCAGACGAGCCGGCAAGAACCGGTTCAACATCAATGACCGGCAGTCGAGTTGAAGCTTGTTCTGAAGACATATCGCTACCTAAGTCTCGCGCACAGAACAAGGAACAGCGAGCGGTTGTATTCAGCGACCTCATCGTGGACTAAATATTGGTTTAGTGGCGCAGACCTGAACTCTTCTTAGGTGCTCTGTTACGCACTACTTCAAGGCAGCCGTCTATGACCCGGAACGCCGTAGCTGACCGCATTTTGTGCTGGCCTGCCGATGATCGGGATATCACCAGGTCGAATTCCAGTCCCTCGAATACTGGTACGAGCGACACGGAACGTTGACGTCGCTTCGGGCCGTCGATGTATCGGACGTCGTCGAGGACAATGTCGGGGTGTTCCCAACACCAGTGTTCGTCGAAGGCCACGAATCCACAGTCGTGAGACGTTGCGCTTCTGTCGTTTACCGCACCAGGACAGATGAGTATCCCATCGACGATCCAAGGGTCATGTGGGAGACCGTTTGGTTTGAATCCGTCTTTGAAGCCTTGCTCAAGGAGGGCATCTGGTTCAGATCCTTCTAATGCTCTCTTTTGCTGTTCTCCAATGATGAGATGCATCATCGCAGACAAGTCTTTGTCGGACTTTGAGGAAAAGAACTCGTCTGAGAGGAACTCATCGTCAGGCATTGTGATCGAGTGTGGCACTTTGACCATCTTGACTGAGGGATCTGACATCAGTTGTTGTGACTAATAACCAGACTGAAGTAGCGAAAATTCCACGCCCATGTCGGCGAGCAGACGGTGGTTGCTGTTGTGGCCTTGAGACATCAACTTGTGTTCGCGTTCGAGGCTGATCTCCTGCGCTGAACCTGACCGGTTACAGACGACGTGGCCGTTGATGATGCGGAACTGGGATAAGGGTGCCCGTGGATGCCTACTACAAATACGAGAAGTTTGACTCCTCATACTTTGCGTGACCTCTTCATCTAATGAAAGCTAGACATAATCTCTAATCATCTATTTCTCCGGAGAAGGAAACATCGTGGACAACGACGGCCCCTACTATGACGATTTCGAAGCAGGCATGACAATCCCGCCGTTGCCTGCAGTCACTGTGACCGAAGCTGACAACGTGGCTTACAGAAGGATCACCGGTGATCAACACTTTGCCTCAGCGGACAGAGGTGCTTACCAAGGAATCAGCGGTTCCGCTAAGGCGCTTGTGAATCCTGGATTAGTTATGCAGTTCGCCATCGGACAGACAACAAATGCAACGAGAAAAGCAATAGCAAACCTCTACTATCGGTCAGTTCGCATCCTAAGACCCGTTGAAGTAGGCGAAACGATTACGACCACCACCACAGTTCTCGGGTTGTCAGACGCCAAACCGAAAGACGGTCAGCATCGAGGGAAAGTTTGGTTAGGAATAGAGACCTCAACAGACAATGGCCCCGTAGTTCAATATGAAAGATGTGCTCTGGTGGCAAGCAGGTCGGGTTCACCAGGCCATTCAGCTGAGATTCCCGGACCATCAGACCCCGCTCCTCTCGAAGATCTAGCGACACTTGTCCCAGATTGGGACCTAAGTGGCCTAGCAGCCACTTCGTGGGAGATAGGAGTGTCCAAGGCTGACGCTATGAGGGACCACGTCGACCTTGCTCCCTCTCTCGCTCGAATGACGTTTAATCAAGCCTTCGTTCATAGAGACGCTTCGGCAAGTATCTACGGGAAACGTCTCGTTTACGGAGGCCATGTTCAAGGGCTAGCTCAGGCTTCATTGAGTCGCCTGCTCCCAGGCATGGCAACAATTGTTGCCTGGGATGGCTGCGACCATGTAGGCCCCGCATTCGAGGGTGATTTGTTGGAATTCAGACACGAGCTGAAAGAAATTTTTCCGCTAAAGAGAGGCCGGCTCATGAGGTTCGAAATACGCGGTGCCACGGTGGACGAGCAAGGATCTGTTGGTAGTGACATTCTGGTATGGACACCAATTGTGTTCGCTCCTTAAGAAAATCTCGAAAACGGAAGTTTTTGCCAGAATCCAGCCATTGATCTCTCAATAGGAGCGAGGGACAGCGATTAGAGGCCAACCATGACACCAGTACTGCAAGGATTACGCATCGTTGAAGGCTCAGCGTTTGTTGCGGCTCCTCTCGGGGGAATGACTCTCGCTCAACTTGGAGCGGATGTCATTCGCTTCGATGCCATCGGCGGTGGTCTTGACTATCAAAGATGGCCTGTAACAGAAGAAGGCGTAAGCCTTTTTTGGGCCGGTCTAAACAAAGGCAAGCGCTCTATACAAGTAGATCTGCGAAGCGACACCGGAAGAGACTTAGTTACACAGTTGATAACCGAACCGGGTGAAGAAAACGGAATATTTCTATCTAACTTCCCTGAATCCAGCTGGCTTTCCTACGACCGGTTGCGCGCCGAAAGAGAAGATCTGATCTACATGAACATCATCGGAAATCCTGATGAATCAACCGCTGTGGACTACACCGTAAACCCATCCTCTGGGTTCGCTATGGCTACAGGACCGACGGGTTCAACGATGCCAACCAATCACGTGTTGCCAGCCTGGGACACAGCAACCGGGTTAACCGCTGCGGTTGGCTTGTTAGCAGCGGAAAGATACCGGCAGCGAACTGGAATTGGTCAGCTCTCCAAAATTTCGTTAACAGACGTCGCGTTCGCGATGGTCGCCAATCTTGGTTACATGGCGCAAGCACAATTGACGAAAGAAGACAGAGTTCCCGTCGGTAATGACCTTTACGGCGCATTCGGCAGGGATTTTGCTACCAAAGACGACAGACGGATAATGGTCGTGGCAATCAGTAAACGCCAGTGGCAGAGCCTCGCTGAAGCGACAAATATTGTCGGACATTTACCTTCTATCGAGGAGGCTCTCGGCGTTGACCTGAGCAAAGAAGGGGATCGCTGGGATGCTCGAGACGCCATCGCTTCGTTTATGGCACCGTTTATAGAGTCACACGATCTCGATGAGATAGCCGAAATTTTTGATGCTACGGGTGTCTGTTGGGGTCCGTATCAGACCTTTGTTCAACTCGTGAACGAGGACCGTCGAGCTACGCCTGAAAATCCAATGTTTCGGCGTATCGATCAGCCGGGTGTCGGACGGGTACTCGCTCCAGGATCACCCCTGTCATTTTCTGAAATCGATCGCGGAGAACCAACCGTCGCCCCTCGCTTAGGCGAACACACGGACGAGATTCTTCTTGAGGTCTTGGGAATGACGTCTGTTGAAGTCGGAAAACTCCATGACGACGGTGTGGTGGCTAGCGCCAACAACTAGCGCTTGTCCGGGGACGTTTATCGCACCAGATGCGATCACCGCTTCCAGTTGGTGTTATAGCCGCTGACCGTTATTTGAGTAGCTCAGCTACTTGAGCTTCGACGTTAGTACCCGCAAAAAAATCTGAATTGTTGGACGTCCAGAACCGGGCTGGGTTAGCGAAGGTGAACTCGCGGAAATCATCGAGATCCATGACCCCGTCGTCGACCAACTCCCACGCGTGGGGCAGCACTCGATTCATGTGGATGACATCGAAATGCCCTATGTCCGATGAGAACAAAGCATTAATCCGTGATCCCATTGGGTTGACCTCAGTGTTGAATGCCGTCGCGTTTAATCGATCGTCAGCTTCGCAACCAAAGTAGAAATTGGGTACGAAGAGATCAGCGATGTCTTCTTCTCTTTCGATTTCGCAGGGAGCGTAATCATCGAGTTCTATCTGACCGCCGTCGTTCGTCGACGCCGCTGTGTTAAGAGCCGCGAACAACGCGGAATCTCTATCGGCCATCATTTCAGCCATCCCGTCGGGACCGAATTCTGAGGCTAAATCGATCATCAGGTTGTGATCGAGGTTGGCAGGATCGTTGTACTCCAGAGCACTCCTATTGCGTTTTTCCCAGTGTTCAATCAAGTCTGCGTAGAGCTGGCAGGCCCAAGCCGTGCCCCCCTCTAGGAATCCCATTCGTAGTTCAGGGAACCGGCGAGTAACGCCGCCGAGGAACATGGCTTTACAGATGGCCTCGGCTGTCGACGCGAAATGACCAATATGGTTATAGGTGAAATTAGTTGGTGAGCGACGCAGCGCATAGCCCCGTCCTCCGGCGTGAAAGGTCGGTGATACGCCGTACTCCAGACACGCTTCCCAAACCGGGTCGTAGTCGTAGGGGCTGTCTATGCCAAAAACGTCGTAGGTGACGGAGCCGAGCCTATGGGCCTTAGGGTCACCTTCTTCCGCTGCGGGAACAGGTCGTGGAACCATCCCACTGAAGAGGCAGGCTTTCAACTCTAACGATTCTCGAATATAGATAATTTCCTCAATGGCCTCGTCGGGAGTGTGCATGGGAATTACCGCGACCGGAGTCATTACATCGCTGTAATCGGCGAAGTACTCGGCACTAAAGATGTTGAAGGCTCGACAGGCTGCCTTCCTCACGTCATCATCATTTTGCATGGCTGTCGCGAATCCGCCGGTCGGATACATGACGCAGTAGTCGAGACCGAATTCTCCCATTCGATCTGCGAGAAGAGCGGGCATCATCGCAGTCGCACGGTCGCGAGTGTTTTTCATGGGCAGCATCCAAAACCCGGGGTGCCCATATCCCATGTGCGCTCTTCCATCAGGTCCCAGCTCTTGAATCGGGACGATCTCTTGAGTACCGGTAAATCCCGCTAACGCTTTTTCTCCCCCAATCTGGTGCATCCGTTCCTGGACGAGAGGCCCGAATTCAAGCCAATGAGCGTCGGAGTCAATAATGGGGTGCGTGAGACCTCCGCGGATCTCTGCAGCGCTCATTTTGTCCTGCTCGGTGTCAATGGTGTTCATACAGTGCCTCCCCCTCGGCTGCCCTCGACCTTAGCTAGCAACATCTGGCGGCGGCGCACGAATCAGTTTTTCGACCGCCGGTTCACTTGTTGGCAGGGAAACCCGGCACCGCATCAAAGTGCAAGACTGGTGACACGAAGAACCTAAGTGACTAGGGGGAAGTAGCGACATGCAATCGGAAAAATACCAAGCAGGTGCAGCCAAATTTGAAGAGGTTTATCCGCGAAAGGCCTCCGAGGATCCTGATGAATTTGAACGAATGGCCATGGAAAATCTCTTTTCCGAGTACTGGACACGCGCGGGTCTCAGCACCCGCGATCGTCGCCTACTGATCCTGGGTATCGTTGCCGCCCAAGGCAACGACGCCATCTTAAAATTGCAGTTCAGCGCCGGAATCGCCAAGGGTGACCTGGATGAAAGTGACTTAACTGAGATACCAATTTTTCTTAGTCAGTACGCTGGCTTTCCGCTCAGCGTCGTCGCCAACACTGCGGCAAGCAAAGTCAAAGAAGGCTTGTCTAACTGACCAGACATCCTGACCAGACATCCTGACCAGACATCGTCAACCGCGAAATTTGGCCAGTCAAAACCCAGAACTAATTATTTGGGTCTTATTTAGCAAGTGCCTTTAGCGTTCAAATGAACTGTCCGCTAAGGAGTCACTTATGAATCCGATTGAGTTACTAAGTCCCGATCAATACACCCTCGTTTACAATGTTCTGTCTTTTGGAACAGCAGTAATGTTCGGCGCCTTCGTCTATTTCCTGACCCAACTGAAATCAGTAAAAGAGCAGTACAGGTCAGCAATTTCCGTTTCTGCTGTGGTCGTCGGAATAGCTGGTTACCACTACTTCAGAATTTGGTCAGATTTCGGTGACCTGAAGATGAACGAGGGCTATCGATACGCCGATTGGCTGATAACCGTTCCGCTTTTGATCATCGAGCTTCTGATTGTTCTAGGAGTCAGCGCCGATATTCGCAAGCGGTTAATGAAATCGTTATTACCCGCAACTGTCTTAATGATCGGATTGGGTTACCCGGGCGAGGTGGCAAGCGCCTCTGGAACGAAGTGGTTGTTCTGGTTCCTAGCGATGATCCCGTTCGCATTCATCCTGTGGACGTTATACGGCCAACTCAAAGCTGCTGCAACACGTGAAACTGCAGAGGTTGCAGTGGCCATCAAAAACGCCACATACGTTCTGCTAGCTACCTGGATGGTTTACCCAATCGCATATTTGTTCCCCGTGTTTGACGCTAGCTCGGGCACCCTAGAAACCTTGCGTCAAGTCGGGTACACGTTTGCCGACATCACAGCAAAGGGTCTATACGGGTTAATGATCGTCGGCATAGCAAAAGCTCGGTCAACTTCCGAAAGCTAGGCAAACAAGTCGTCCCAGCACTCACAGATAGTTCGGCACAGAGCTTGGATACAGACGAGAAATACAACCATCCAAGCTCTGTGGCCGACGTGCCGGGAACCAGGAATAGACGCGGCATGAAGGCCGAACAGATGATGTGGCGCAATGTTGAAAGCTGCACAGTCGGATCAATCATCTATCAAACAGATCATAAGATTCTTAAAGAACTATTAAACCGATGACCGTTGGGTAATAACGCCTGGGTAGAATTAAGCGAACCCTTAAATACAGGAGCAAAGTCATGAAATTCCCGAGGCGGAAACCACAATATCCAGAAATCGCATTCTGGGACGATTACACAGAACGTCGCCTCGCAGACTTTTGGAGCAAGGCATACAACCGCTAAGTACCAATTAACTGACAGCTTCGGGCCGCTCCTTTGGGGGCGGCCTTTTGTCGTTTAGGACTGTTATAGGGTTCGGAGCCGGATCATGGGGATCCGGCCATACCCAAGGGGGGGGAATTAATGGCTTATCTAAGTGGCTTAGTGGTACGCGCGTCCGATCAGGGCCGACTCGTGGCAGATATGGAGTCGTTCGGTAGCGACATGTTCCGAGAAGCTGGTGCAACTCAGGTTCGTGTCATGCAAAACGTGATGGGCGGAGATCAGGCGGGAGAAATTAACATTGCATGTGAATGGGATTCGTTGGACGCAGCCATGCGGGCGCCGGGTGATCTCAGAGAAAAGCAAGAGAT
>SGYJ01000059.1 GCA_004214275.1 Acidimicrobiales bacterium
TATCCCGCCATGCTCTCTCGAGCGAGCCACGACCGGGATTCGAACCCGGGACCTCCTCCTTACCATGGAGGCGCTCTACCAACTGAGCTATCGCGGCAACCATGAACGGGCGAACCCGCGCAGACTTGAAAGCTTACGGATCAACACCAATGATGCACAACCCCTTGGCCGGTACCGTTGGATATATGAAGGTCCGTTTGGCCAAACTTTCCGATGCAGCGGAAATTGCTGCCATCTATAACCATGAAGTTCTCCATGGGGTAGCTACCTTCGATTTGGTTCCGAAATCTCTTGAAGAGCAACGCGAATGGCTTCGTGATCGATCTGGGGCCCTGCCATGTGTTGTTGCTCTTGATCAGGACCACGCTGTTGTTGGGTGGGCATGTCTTTCCAAGTACCGAGATAGGCCAGCGTACGGAACCAGCGTCGAAGACTCCATCTACGTCCATCAGGACCATCAGAGCATTGGGATTGGAAATTTATTGCTCACAGAATTAACACGACTTGCTGATGAGTACGGATTCCACTCGATTTTCGCCCGGATAGCAGGTGAGAACCCTTCCTCATTCGCCCTTCATCAAAAACATGGTTTTGAGCTTGTCGGTGTGGAAAAAGAAGTTGGACGCAAGTTTGGGCAGTGGCTAGATGTCACCATCATGCAGCGGCTTACCCACAGAGCTTAAATTTATTTTATTTAGAAGTGCCAAGGGAACTGCTTGAAATCTTGTTCACGCTTTTCAAGAAACGCGTCACGCCCCTCAATCGCCTCTTCGGTTCCGTAAGCCAAACGAGTGGCCTCGCCCGCGAACACTTGCTGCCCTATCAAGCCATCATCAGTGAGGTTGAATGCGAACTTTGCCATGCGTTGCGCTGTTGGTGATTTCGAGTTGATCTCATTCGCCCATTCCAACGCCACGTTTTCTAGTTCTTTGTGTTCCACCACAGCGTTAACGTCGCCCATCAAGAATCGCTCATCCGCATCGTAGGTACGGCCCAGGAAAAATATTTCGCGCGCTTTTTTCTGACCAACTTGTTTCGCTAGATAGGCCGAACCAAATCCGCCATCAAAGCTGGCGACATCGGTGTCAGTTTGTTTGAAACGCGCATGTTCGCGACTGGCGAGGGTCAAGTCAGCTGTGACATGGAGGCTATGTCCGCCACCTACCGCCCAACCAGGAACGACACAGATCACTACCTTGGGCATCATCCTGATTAACCGCTGACACTCGAGGATGTGGAGTCTGCCTACTTGAGCTGGATCAATTGTTTCGCTCGTTTCTCCGTCAGCGTATTTGTAGCCATCCTTCCCTCGAATACGTTGATCTCCTCCTGAACAAAAAGACCAACCGGCATCTTTAGTAGATGGGCCATTGCCTGTCAGCAACACAACTCCGACGTCAGTGCTCATGCGAGCATGATCAAGAGCGGTGTATAGCTCGTCGACTGTGTTCGGTCTAAAAGCGTTACGAACATCGGGTCGATCAAAGGCGACGCGAACTGTGCCTTGGTCTATCGCTCGGTGGTAAGTGATGTCTTTGAAGTCAAATCCTTCGAGTTCGCGCCACCGCGAAGCATCGAAGGTATCTGAAACATTCGGCAAGTAAGACATTGGACTCCTGAACCGTCAAGGGTTGTAGTCGTAGATTAGAGGTGTACGTCGAAGGGGACACCATGAAGTTTGGTCTTAGATATTGCAATACCGATAAGTACGCGACAGATACGGCACTTGCCGTGGAGCTCGTACAAGCCGGTGAAGAAGCTGGATTTGAATCCGCATGGACGGTTGAACATACTGTTATCCCATCTGGATACGAGTCGGTATATCCATATAGCGAGTCTGGGAAGATCGCTGGAGGCGCCGAAGATCTGGTCTTGCCCGATCCGTTGATCTGGATGGCACATATGGCGGGTGTTACGAACACCATCAAATTTGGTACAGCGATCCTGATCTTGCCCCAGCATTCGCCTGTTGTATGCGCAGCTCAAGTGGCCACATTGGACTACATGTCTGGTGGCAGAGTGCTTCTGGGCATAGGGGTTGGCTGGCTCAAAGAGGAGTTCGACGCAATCGGTGCTCCTTTTGAAAGACGCGGACCACGGACAGATGAATACGTGGCAGCAATGCGAGAGTTATGGGCAAACGACTGCGCCACCTTCGAAGGTGAATTCGTTCAGTTTGTCGATACTTATTGTCTACCGAGACCTGTCGCTGGCTCAGTTCCGATAATTGTGGGAGGAGATACCGACTTTGCGGCTCGCCGGGCTGGGCGACTTGGTGACGGCTACTTCCCTGCTCGCGATACGCCCCAAGAGCGAATTGACCTTGCTCGCAAAACTGCCGAAGAGTGCGGAAGAGATCCTGGTGCCTTAGAAATCACGATGCCGATGCCAGAAGATCCAGATGACATCCCAAAAATGAAAGCTCGAGGTGTTGATCGGCTGGTCGTGCCGGTGACCGCGATGGCGGGGATGCCCACTCTGATTGATTCACCTGAAGATGCTCTGCGCTTCGGGGACATCATTGCGAAATACTCTGATTTGTAGATCCTTTACGCCCAACCTTCATGTGTGAACCGTGCGAGGGTGTCACGGTCATATTGGTCAACTAACGCTACTTCCCAGTCGAGGTACCGTTGCATTGCCTGTCGTGCCACGTGGGCATCTCCTGGGTCGTATGGAAGGACGACTTGGGGGCTCCTAAATGTGGGGTCACTAGTTCCATGTTCAAGCGAGCTGTCGTCGCCTGATTCGTCGTTAAGTACAGAGGTTTCCCAACCCATTTCGATAAGCCAAGAGGCTGTCATCGTGGCCCTTGTCAGGTCGTCATCAGCGAGAACTATCCGCGATCCTCGGGTAATTGCATATTCGTCAGTGGCTTGAATTAGTTGGCCTCCTGGAGCGTTTCTAAAGCCGGCGAGATGGCCTGCTTCGTATTCAGCGGGGGTGCGGACATCAAACTGGTACAGCGTCCGTGAGCCGTCTGATTTCCATTCGTTCATGGTGGAGCTAGTTATTTGGCTGACATCGAAACGTCTGGAAACTTCTTGCGCTGCCGCCGATGCCTGCTGCCGCCCTCTAACGGTTGGGGCCGGTGCAGCATCGTCGTTACCGTGGTCCAAGCTCAAGTCGGCCAGTTCCCATCCCATGGTGCCGTTCTCTAGCGCAACTACATCGTTAGGTATTCCTGCCCGCACCAGCGATTCTGCTCCAAGAATGCTGCGGGTTCGCCCCGCACAGTTCACGACAACGGTGGCGTCTTGTTTGAGCAAATCGAACACTCGGTGCACAAGTTCTCCGCCCGGACACGAGCGACCAGTGGGAATACTCATGCGGTTGAACTCACGCTCAGTTCGCGAGTCCAAAATAACGAGCTGCCGCCCTTCTGATATCCATTCGTTGAGTTGTTCTGCCTTTACGTGTGGCGTTCCATAGTGACGTTCAACTAATTCTCCGAACAGCTTCGATGGCACATTCACCCCGGAATAAAGTTCGTGCCCTGCCTGTGTCCAAGACCTGACGCCGCCCTCTAGGACTGTGACGTTTGTCCATCCATTTTCCTTCAGGATGGATTGAAGTGCGTGAGCTTCCTCTTCTTCTTCCCCTGCGATAACTATTGGAGTTGAGAGGCGTGGGAGTAGAACTTCAGCGGCTACGAGTGCATCGTCGAGGCGGAGGCTTCCGGCCCACAAAAGATGGCCTTGGCTATAGGTTTCGTGATCTCGGGGGTCAATGATCGCTAATTCGTCAGTGCCGCTGATCGCTTTTACAAGTTCGCTAACCGAAACACCATCCGTCGTCACGAGCTGGCGTCGATTATTGGATAGCGAATTTTCATAGTTCGCCATTCCCCGTCAGCTTCGCTCCAATAGTTGCGTGGGGGGAGATCCAATAGATCGTGTCCATAGCAGTGGAAGTTTAATGATCCGCCCTGGACGAGTATGGAATGGACGTCATTGGGTAGAAACGCGATTCCAGTGCCATGTTCAACCACAAATTCGTCTGCGATTTGAGGGGGTCCTTGTCCAGCTAGCTGTTTGTATCTTCGGTTGGTTTCTTTGCCTTCTAAACCAACGATGCACGCCCAAGTTAAGTGGTCGTGTGGCGGAGCTTCGGTTTTGTCGGCGACTGACTGCATGTAGAGCGCGAATCGGTGATCTTCGTCCTGGGACAGTAGGTAAAGGGTGCTGCCATCTTTGGAACCGTCGGGTGGGAAGTCACTCCAGGGGAACAGTTCTTTTTGTTGGGCTAGTTTCATGAGCCTTTGCCGGATCAATTCAACAGAGTCACGGTCAATCCCTGCAGCATCGATGTCTCTAATATCTGACATCGCTGCTGCGACTGCGGCGGTTCTTTCAGCGTTAGCCATCACTTATTGGTCTCCATTGACTGGCCTCTAACGACCTTTCCACTGAGGAGGACGTTTCTCAGCAAAGGCAACCGGTCCTTCTATGTAATCCTCGCTCTTGCTCATCGCTTTGACCGCTTCGTACTTCCCTTCGTGGGCAGCTCGCACACCAGTCTGATCCAATCCTTGCATCGCGGCCTGCTTGGTCGCTCGGATCGACATGGGCGAGCATTCGAGGATCATCTCTGCCCAGCGGCGAGCCTCGTTAAGTGCCTCGCCCTCAGGGGCTACAGCTGTTACGAAACCTAATTCATAACCCTCCTGCGCCAAGACGTGACGTCCCGTCAACATCATTCCCATAGCGCGTTTGAGTCCGATCTGCCGGGGAAGGCGGTGGACTCCAGCGGCTAAGGCGGCCAACCCGACCTTGGGCTCTGGTAATGCCATCCGAGCATTTTCACTAGCGATGATCATGTCGCAAGCTAGGGCGATCTCAAAGCCACCTCCCATTGCGACTCCGTTAACCGCGGCAATGACAGGTTTGTCGAGATCCCACCTAGAGGTGAGCCCGCCAAATCCGCTGTCGGGCATAGCGGATCGGTCTCCGCCTTCGGCTTGATAACGCAAGTCGTTTCCCGCGCTGAAGGCACGATCACCGGCGCCTGTAACGATCGCTACCCACAAATCTGGGTCGTTCTGGAATTCATCAAATAGTTCTGCCATCTCGGCGTTGCCCGGTGGGTGCAGCGCGTTCATTCGTTCGGGTCGGTTAATTGTGACGGTGAAAATTCGACCATCACGTTCTGCGTAGCAGGAATCAGTCATGCCCGGAAGCTAGCCCAAGATCGTTATCGGCCGCCCGTTCTTGTTAGTTAGATGAAGGGGACTGTGTGTGATGTTCTTGCGATCACGCGTGCTGTTGGTTGTTGGTGGCACTTTGCAGGTCCGGGTGAACGCGACGAACGGCGAGCTGTAACGCTCGCCGTTCGTGGTGGGCCGGGGAGGATTCGAACCTCCGTAGGTGTGAACCGACGGGTTTACAGCCCGTTCCCTTTGGCCGCTCGGGCACCGACCCAACGGCGGTTACGTTATCGGGTTGGCTTCGATGCCCCAAAGACCCTGACGGGTTTACGCGGTGTCGGACTGCTTCCCGGCTCTGTATATTTCGTTCCATGGGTTCATTTGACGTCGTTTCTCAATTAGATATGCAGGAAGTTCGTAACGCTGTAGACCAGGCGGCTCGCGAAGTGTCAACTCGCTATGACTTTAAAGACACTGGTTCGGAGATAACTCTTGCTGACGTCCAGATTTCTTTGGCGAGTAGTAGTGAAGATCGTCTTAATGCGCTTCGACAAGTGTTGGAAGAGAAATTAGTTAGACGCAAGGTAAGCCTCAAGGCACTCAGCTACGGCGATGTCGAAGAAGGATCTGGGGCCTCGGTTCGGCAACAGGTCGCACTTCAAGCCGGCATCAGTAGTGATAAAGCCAAAGAGTTGAATAAGTTCGTTAAAGGTTTGGGAATTAAGGGTGTTCAGTCTCAAACTCAAGGTGACCAGGTCCGGGTCATCTCAAAGAAACGTGATCACCTGCAGGCAGTCATCGCCAAAATGAAAGAAACAGATTTCGACTTGCCTTTACAGTTCGAAAATTTTCGGGATTGATTTAGACAGCGTCGCGCCAGCTGCCGTCGCGCAATCGAGCAATTCTCTTCTCCATCGGAGGATGGGTTGTAAAAAGGTTTCGAAACGCCATCTTGCGGCCTGCTAACGGATTGGCTATGTACATTTGCGCTTGATTTGCGTTGGCGAGACTTGGAATGGAGCGACTAGCAACATCCAATTTTTCTAAAGCCGCTGCAAGAGGTTCGCCATCACTAATCATTCTTGCCGCTGTTCGGTCGGCCTGAAATTCGCGGCTTCGGCTGATCGCCATTTGTATAAGCGCTGCAGCTATTGGAGCGACAATGATTAGAAGCAGATCAACTAAGGGATTTCGATCGCGATTTCTGCTTCCGCCTCCGAAAATCATGGCAAATTGCGCCATGTTGGCGACGAAGCTGATTGCCATAGCGATAGCAGCAGCGACTGACCCGATGAGGATGTCGCGGTTTTTTATATGGGCCATCTCATGGGCTAGGACCCCTCGTATCTGATCCCATGAAAGATGTTGGATAAGTCCTTCGGTGATACATACTGCTGCATGATTCGGATTTCGGCCCGTTGCGAACGCGTTGGGTTGTGGGTCCGGACTCACATAAATTCGGGGCATCGGCAAATCGGAAAGGAGACAAAGTTCTCTCATAATGGACCAATATTCGGGCAATTGTCCTTCTTCAACTTCGATGGCCCGGGCAGAGCGGATAGCTAACTTGTCGCTCATCCAGTAACTGCCGCCAACCATTGCCAGCGCGAGGAATAGGCCAATCGTCAGACCACCTGGTCCCCAGAAACTGGAAATAAACATGATGAGGGCGCCCATAGTGGCGAGCAACATTGTGGTTTTGAGGGTGTTTTTCATCGGGATTCCCTCCGCAGTTGGTACTTATATCTAAACGTATCGGCTTCGTAAGTCACAATCTCAACACAAGCTAAGCATTTAATGTGGGTGATACCCGCTGTCCAAAAAAATGGTGGGGATACTCTCACTTCTGTACATCCGGACGTTTCGCATATCGTCATCGATGGCCAACACGGGAATGTGACCGAGACGGCGGAGACTTTCGGTTTCGTCTCGCTTGAAGCCAGGCGACGCCTGAAAATCTCCTAGTGGCCTCATGATGAGCAGGTCATACCGAATGTTGTTCCGATTCAACCAGTCAAGAGTTGCTTTCTGAATCCATGTTGGTCTCGATGTCAAAAGGACAATTGTCAACTCCGGATCCAGCAGTTCGAGCAACATCCTGTTTTCTTCAAACACGTTGTCACCGCCACACTCAGCGAAGAATCCATCCCAGTCGCGCCAAGGCGGATCTAGGTAGTGCTGGCGATGCGCAGCATCAGCCAAGACACCGTCAATATCAACGATTACGCAGTCGCCTCGTTGCACTATCTCTTGTCGTGGGTGCCAATGTCTCGGGATAGAACTCATGAAGCCGGCAGCAGAAGTCAGTCCTCCTGCGGTGCCTGTTCGGCACGATCACGGATTTCGTCTACAACACTTGCGTCAGCAAGGGTGGTGGTATCTCCGAGCTGTCGTCCTTCTGCCACGTCCCGAAGTAACCGGCGCATTATTTTCCCTGAACGAGTTTTAGGGAGGTCAGGCACTAAGACGACAGCCTTCGGTCGAGCGATGGCTCCGAGTTTTGTCGAGACATGTTGTCTTATCTCTTCCCTTAGTTCCTCACTTGGCTCGTTGCCGCCTCTCAAGATGCAATATCCGACTATGGCTTGGCCTGTTGTGTCATCAGTTGCTCCGACCACTGCTGCTTCAGCAACAGATGAGTGGTCAACCAGCGCCGACTCGACTTCTGTCGTGGAAATCCGATGTCCCGATACGTTCATCACGTCGTCTACTCGTCCCAAAAGCCATAGGTAGCCGTCGTCGTCGATCTTTGCGCCGTCTCCTGCAAAGTATCGGCCAGGATATTCGGACCAGTAGGTCTCCTTGTATCGCTCAGGGTCGCCCCAGATACCTCGAAGCATTGACGGCCATGGTTCAGTGATGGTCAGGTACCCACCACCTTTTTCTACCTTGTTGCCACCGTCGTCCACTACTTCGACTATTACGCCGGGAATGGCGTGAGTGGCTGATCCGGGTTTAGTAGTGGTCACGCCCGGCATCGGTGTGATCATGTGTCCGCCGGTTTCGGTTTGCCACCATGTGTCGACTATGGGGCACCGTTCGCCGCCGATGTGTTCGTGATACCACATCCACGCTTCTGGGTTGATCGGCTCTCCGACGGTTCCTAGTACCCGCAAGCTAGATAGGTCATGGGGTTCAACTTCTTGGGCGCCCCATTTCATGAAGGTTCGGATAGCGGTTGGAGCTGTGTATAGCTGGGTGACGCCGTATCGCTGGACGATGTCCCAGAGGCGGTCCTTTGGCCAGTCATTCCTGTCTCCGACACGGAATTCGGGCCGCGGAGTATCGGGTGTCCCTTCGTACATCACCGAGGTGGCTCCATTTGCTAACGGTCCATAAACGATGTAGCTGTGGCCTGTTACCCAACCAATATCTGCTGCACACCAATAGACGTCGGACTCGGTGTTTAGATCGAAAATGTATTTGTGGGTGAATGCAACTTGAGTTAGGTAGCCGCCCGTGGTGTGCATGATTCCTTTGGGCTTGGCGGTGGTTCCTGAGGTGTACAGCAAATAAAGCAAGTCCTCACTATCAAGATGCTCAGGTGGGCAATCTGGTGAGGCCGTTTTCATTAGTTCGTGGTACCAGTGATCAACCGTTTCGTTCCAGGCAACGTCTTGGCCTGTGCGTTGAACTACGACAACATTTTCGATCGTTGAGGTGGCTTCAACCGAAGCGTCCGCAGTGTCTTTGAGTGGGAATGGGTCGCCACGCCTGTAGCCACCATCTGCTGTTATGAGAAGCTTGGCGCTTGCGTCATCAATTCGGTCTGACAATGAGTCAGCTGAGAATCCGCCGAAGACAATTGAGTGGGGCGCGCCGATTCTGGCGCATGCCAGCATTGCTACTGGAAGTTCAGGGATCATCGGCATGTAAATACAGACGCGATCGCCCTTCTCGACACCTAATGATTTCAATACGTTCGCGAACTTGGACACTTCTTCGAGAAGTTCGCTGTAGTTGATGGTTCTGGTATCGCCGGGTTCGCCTTCCCAATGGAAGGCAACTTTGTCTCCTCGTCCAGCTTCCACATGCCGATCGAGACAGTTATAGGAGATGTTGAGCTTCCCACCGATAAACCATTTGGCGAATGGGAGATCCCATTCCAGGACGGTGTCGAAATCTTGGAACCAGCTCACGAGTTCTCTTGCTTGCCGAGCCCAAAAGCCAAGCCTGTCGGCTTCAGCTTCCTCATACAAACTTCTGTCAGTGATTAGGGCTTCGCTCTGGAAGGTGTCTGACGGTGGGAAAGTCCGGTTTTCTACGTAATAGTCCTCGATCGTTGGTTCGGACATCTCGATCCCCCTTCGCGGCAGGTCCCCTCAACGTGGGCTCAACAGCTTGCGAGCCTAGCCCCTAGTTGCTTCTGATTCGGATGAGATCTGATTAATCGCCTATTTGCCACTCTGCGACTAGGAACGCTCCGAGGCCCGTTCGATCCGTTAGCGCGGCAGCCTCAGCCAACACTTGTCGAGCGGCAACCGCTGTTGAATCAGGTGAGGCGGCTGAATCTTGCCATTTCTCTTGAGCCCATTCCGTCATGGTGTCTAGGCCTTTGGACGCGAGCCATTCTGACTGAAGGCAAATGGTGGGCGATCCTGGCAACTGGTCAAACGCTACGTCGCATGTGATGTCACAAGTTCCTGGGTCACTGTAGGGCGTGCCGGCTCGACGGTGGCCTTTATAGGTCCGTAACCATTCACCCAGGGGTCTGTCATCAAACATTTCTGAGCTTTCCACGCCATAGTCAAAGGTCAAGATTCTGCCGCGATCTAGGAGCTTCATGGCTCGATTTACCCACACCGCACCTTTGAGATGTAAGGGGAGGGTGGCTCCTATTGATGCGTTGGGGACCATGGCTGATGCCATGTCTTCAGCTGGTTGGGGTGCGGGATACCAAACTTCGGCACCATTCTCGACATGGAGCTCCAGCCATCGTGTTCTGGCTTTTCGCACTATTCGCGGTGGGAGATTGTCCAGCAGTTCGTTTGCGATGACCACTCCTGTAAAGGGTCCTGCTGGTAGATCTTTTAGTACGGCAAGCGGGACTTCTTCTGAGTCTGCAAAACAAGTGGTCGTTACCCGACTAAACGCAATTTCTCTTTGTCGGTCTGCTCGCTCAACCATCACGTAACGCAGGGCCTTGCTGCAATCTTGGGCGGACAGAAAAATGTCCCTGCACAGAGTTCCGGTTCCTGATCCGCCTTCGATCACTACAAACGGCTCCGGGCATTCCATGTCATGCCAGACCTGGTCCAGATAAGCAGCGACACAGGCACCGAAGAGGGAGCTTGTTTCAGGGGAAGTAACGAAATCGGCGCCGTCAGTTCCCGCTGTTCCGAGCTGGGTGTAAAAGCCCTGGGTTCCGTATAGGGCGTCCTCTGCAAACAAGTCGAACCGTGTCATGGAGCATGACCATTCGAGTGGTTCAACCTTGTGTCCCTATCCGCCTAAAGCGGACAGTACAGAAACTTCGCCAAAGTGCCCGACGAGACCTGGCAGCACCCCAAATGCCATTGTCGCGACTAGCGTCACTGCTAAGGCAGCTCGTAGTGCGCCTGGGATCACAATTGGTCGCTCATCGCCGTCAGGCACTGGTTGGAACCACATTTGTACGAGGATTCGCGCGTAGTAGGCGAAAGCGATAACGGTATTGATGGCTACGACGACGCCGAGAGCGGCGGCCCAACCTCCGCCGGCATCTAAGAGGGCTCTGAAAAGCCCAAATTTTGCGAACCACCCACCCGCAGGTGGGATTCCTGCCAACGCTGCCAGAAATACTGTCATTGCGACAGCGAGACCTGGCGCGTATTGGAAGAGTCCTCCGTAGCTATCGATTTCACCTGAACGCGTTTTCCTTGCTACCGCCAACACAACTGTGAAGGCGCCAAGATTCATGAATGCATATATCGCCATGTAGATAACGACGGCTTCAACCGCGCGGGCTGGTGCTTCAGCGGCAACGGCGAATGGGACCAACATAAATCCGCCTTGGGCAACGCCTGAATATGCAAGTAGCCGAACAATATTGTTCTGTCGAAGAGCGATGAGGTTGCCGATGGTCATAGTTAATGCGGCAATCAGCCAGAAGAAGGGCTGAACGACGTCGTCGCGGCCAGGGAAGGCGACGAAGACAAGTTGGATTAACGCGACCATTCCAGCAGTTTTGGACGCTACGGCAAGGAAGGCTGTGACCGGGGTTGGGGCTCCCTCGTAGGTATCTGGTGCCCATGTGTGGAAAGGCACAGCCGATACTTTGAAGGCGAAACCGATCAGGATGAAAAGAATTCCGAGAATAGCGACCGGGTTTGCGGCACCTTTGCCAAGTTCTTCCGCTATTGCCCCGAAGGTAGTTGAACCAGCAAGTCCGTATACCAGCGACATTCCATAGAGCATGACTGCCGAGGCAAATACTCCCATTAGGTAGTACTTGAGGCCTGCTTCGTTTGATCGCGGTCCTCCCTTTCGCCACGCAGCAAGCATGTAGGCGGGGATAGACAGCAGTTCAAGAGCTACGAAAACACTAATGAGGTCCCGGGAGCTGCTCATCATCACCATCCCAAGCAATGAGGTGAGCATCAGGGTGTAGTACTCATTTTCGTAGTAGTCGCCGTCACGGATGTAGTCGACGGACATCAGGATCACGATGTAGCCCGAAATAAGGAAGAGCGCTTTCAGCACTAGGGAGAAGTCGTCTACTACGTAGGCGCCTCCGAACATCGATCGTTCAGTGCCGTCGACTGCGAGAGTCAAGATGGGAAGCAAGGTTGCGAGCAGGCCCATTCCTGCCAAGGTGGGCATTGCTTGCTTAGAACGATCATCCCAGATGATGTCGACAACTGTGATGAGCGTTCCGAATGCCAGGAGGGTCAGTTCGGGCGCGAGGGCATGCCAGTCAAGCGCAGGACGCGTGAAGGCGAGCAGGGCTTCCA
>SGYJ01000006.1 GCA_004214275.1 Acidimicrobiales bacterium
GTAGTTCTTCAATGGCAGCACGCAGATTGAAAAGATTGTTTGCCGATCCGATCTCGATCGCGAGAGGCACGTTGCTGTCATAGCCAACGACACCGCTTTCGTTTTTGAGACTGATTTCGACGGCGGTGACTTTCCCGGCTTCAATCAAATCGAGTACTGAGTTTTTGAGACCTTGATGCGCCCACGCCGCAGCGCTCACGTGAACTCCCTGAGTTCTGGGGTAAGCGATCGGGACGATCATGTTGAACGTGCTTGTGTTGCCAGCTCGATCAATCGCCAAGATCGAAACAGGTCCGGCCGGAGGTTCGTCAAGTTCCAAGATGAACGACCCATCTCGGGTCTCTATTGGCACTCCGCCGACTACCAGAGTTGCCCCAGGTTCGGAGGTGCCAGCAATAGTGACCGGTTCATTCATCGGAACGGGTTCCAAGACTTCTGGTAAACCAATTACAGGCGGAGTGCCGTCAACGCTGAAGTCGACAGAGCGAGATACTTCACCGTAGAGTCGTCTCTTCACAATTAACTCAAGTGAATGGTCACCTTCAGTTAATGGTGGAACCACCCAAACGATTCGGTTCCCATATCTTTGAACACCGCTAACAGGAAAGTCGTCTAACAACAGTTGAGCTGATCGAGCATTCGCCCCAGCCACAGTGAAAGAAATCTGCGCTCCCTCAATTGAAGTTGGCTGCAGAGCTACGCCATCCTCGATACCCCCAATTTCAATGGTCACCTGCCGAATTGTGATCAACATTAAAACTATTCCCGCGAGTGTCACTACAGAGGCTGCAGCTAATAAACCCCAGCGGCGACGCGATGGCGGCTGTTGTGGGACCTGGAGAGGGAAGATTGGGCGGCGAACTGCTTTGCGGTTTTCACGAGTTGGACGAGGCAGCGTCCTTGCGTAAACGGGAGCTTCCTTCTTCACTGGTCGCCAAGGAAAGCCCCACCCTTCGGCAGGGTCGCCACCGTCGTCGTCGGTTCTGGAGTTCGGCTCGCCCTTCGCCAATGACGGACCAACTTGTCGTCCATGAGACGTAAGTGACCAGCGACCTTCGCCTAGCCCCGGGGTGTGTGGCATGGGGACTGCGAGATCAGTTCGGTGAAGATGATCCAGTGCGTTCAGGACATCTTCGGCTTCGAGTCCTGTGGCAGCTGAAAGCTCGCTGGGCAAGGCTGTGCCATCACGCGACAACAAATGTCGCAGCACCAACTTGTGTTGCGGGGCCAGCAACGGCATCAAGACAAGTTAGTGGCGGAAACGGCAATAGTGACATCGTTGTGCAAGTACAAAGACGAAAGCCCGTACCAGGTGTAAGTTCCATGTCGTGGATGAGGAACAGCGCGAAGTCCTTGATTGGGGTAATTACGGTTTGGCATCTCGTGCCCTAGCCGGGCTAGTTGCCGAAGATGGCTATCAACCCGACATCGTTCTTGCGATAGCTAGAGGTGGACTTTTCGTTGCTGGCTCACTGGGTTATGCCTTATCGGTGAAAAACCTATATGTGATGAACGTGGAGTATTACACCGGGGTTGATGAACGACTTGACGTGCCGGTTGTGCTGCCTCCATATGTCGACGTTGTAGACCTGAGGGATACTCGAGTTTTGATTGTCGACGATGTAGCGGACACTGGCCACACGTTGGCGTTGGTCCGGAATCATTGTCTTGATGAAGTCGCCGAAGTCCGCACCGCTGTTCTCTACGAAAAGTCCCGTTCAGTTGTTCAATGTGAATACGTGTGGAAGTACACAGACCAATGGATCAACTTTCCTTGGTCGACCGAACCACCGCTTGTCGAACCCGGAGACGGTGTCACAGTCCTTGACGCGTGATAGATGAGATCAGTGTGCCTCCCGTGTTCAGGGCGACATTCAACTTTGGTGGGTAGCAGTGACCGTTGTGGTGATACCCCCGCGTACCAGCCATTCTGTGACAACAGTCATTGTTCTTGGCGACAAAGCTGAGACCAGGTCATCAAGAATTCGGTTGGTAATGCCTTCGTGATGGACACCTTCATCTCTAAAGCTCCAGAGATACATTTTCAACGACTTCAATTCCACGATGAGTTCATCAGGGGTATAGGTAAGTACCACCGTTGCGAAGTCGGGCTGTCCCGTGACGGGACAGAGGCAAGTGAGTTCTGGCGTTTCACAACGAATTTCATAGTCCCGACCCGGTCGAGGATTTTCTAGAACTATGAGTTCTTTTGATGGTTCACTTGGCATTTCAAGTGCTCCCTTAAAGTTCGTACGATGGGATATGACGCTACCGTTCGCTAAAGCCGGCGACGAGGCTATAGCCACCTAAGAAGGAATCACATGACATCACAACTGGTGATTCGAGAAGCTGAGACTTCAGACTACGAGTCGATTGCGAATCTTACGATGGCTGCTTACAAACCACTTTTCGAAGGCGCAGGTCTTCCTGAGGATTTGGGGTGGTATGGCGCCGAACTGCGAGATGTCACCGGGAGAGCCAGTCGCGCAATGATCGTCGTTGCAGAAATAGATGACCAAATTGTTGGAAGTCTTGCCTACCACCATGACTATGCCGAAGAGGCCCATGAAGGAAACCCTCAAGATTGTGCAGGATTTCGTGTCCTAGCTACTGACCCGTCATATCAAGGCCGAGGCATTGGAGAAGCACTAACTCGATGGTGTATCGACAAGGCTGGGTCTGACGGCAGATCTGCTCTTGTCCTAAATACGACTGACTATATGGAGGCAGCTCAACGTCTCTACCGTAGGCTCGGTTTTGAGCTGTACCCCGAGATCAGCTACCGCATCGGAGGACGGCAACCAGTAGAGGTATTGGGCTTTCGTTTAGAGCTAAGGGATTAAAAGTTGAGCAATCGTCGTACTGTCATTATCACCACATGCGTTTTGCTCGTCGTTGTAGGAGCAATGGGAGCCTACGGCGCATGGAGAGTCCTGTCCGCTGCCCCTGAGGAAGTCTCTTTGGATGCCGCAGTTGCCGCGGTAGAGGAGGAACAAGCTTCTAATGATGGCGTCGAAAAAGTGGCTGACACTGCTGACGCCCTATCTACGGATGGTGTTTGGCATGTCGACACGGACTCAGGCAGCTTCAGCTTCGAGGAGGCTTCGGGATCCTTTGTTGGTTTCAGGGTCAAGGAAGAACTTGTCAAGATTGGAGACATAACGGCAGTCGGACGGACAGACCAAGTCGAAGGCGAACTATCGATTCAGAATGGTCAGCTTGTTTCAGTTTTGATCACTGCCGACTTATCGGCGATTGTCACCAATGATTCGCGACGAGACAACGCAGCACGCAACGCCATGAACGTGAGAGAGAATCCCATAGCTAGCTTCGTTCTTGATCAACCTGTAGACCTGCCCGAGACCGACGGATCGCAAATAAGTTTGCAGGCCGAAGGTCAACTGACAGTTAACGGAATAACCAAAGCTGTGATCTTTGAACTTGAAGCTAAGGCTGTTGCACGATCCATTGTGGTTGTGGGCCAGACGGAAGTTATTTTTGCTGATTACGACATAGCGGTCCCGTCAGCCAGCATTGTCGTATCAGCTGAAGACCGTGGTGTAGTGGAGTTCCAGTTACTGTTTGTTCGCCGCTGAGCTGCTATTCACGCATCATCTCTGCGCGACCCATGCCTTCACCGTCGAGGATTTGGTCGTCGGCCAGATCGATCGTGACCTTTACCAATTCACCGGTGAAAACATTCGGGGTTTGGTAGTGAGATACACCAGTGCCGCGATCCAGGCCGATATCAAGTCCGGACCAAGAAATCATTAGGAAGAAAATATTCTCTGTTTCGTGGCTAGCAACAACTTGACCATCAATCATCAAAGTTCCCACGCCCCTAGTTCCGCTTGAGGAACGCGCCATATGAAAGCCGAGACTTTCCGACCCTTGAGGGACGGGATCAGGTGAACGAACCATTTGATGGCTGCCACCGATATTGAGATCATGAACTAGATGGCCGTCACCATCTATATAGAGGCTGTACCCAGAGGTGGCGTCTCCGTGTGCAATTAAGACACCGGAGACACCGGACTTGGTCGGCTTAACTAGTGCCTCTAAACGATAACTGCGACTTCTTAGATCGGGTGCAACATCGCTGGGTAAATGACCCATGCCTTTCCAAAAGGTGAAAAATTTTCGACCACCCAGATGACGTGCGGCATTTTCAGCGAAACGTTCAGCGAAACGGTCGTCAAGTGGCAACACCTGGTGCATGCGTGCCTGCTCCCACCACAAATCAACCATTTCGTTAAGGAGTTCAGGTTCAGTTTGCGATCGGTCTTTGGTTTCGTTGAAGTCGTCAAGGAGGTTGAAAAGTTCCCATTTGTCATCTTCGTATGGTGTGCCAGGGGGGTGGTACGCGACTGCCTTCCACCCATTGTGAACGATTCCTCTGTGGCCAAACATCTCGAAATATTGGGTTGTCTTTCCGGAGTCAGCTTCGGGATCATTCAGAGTCGAAGCGAAACTGACCCCTTCGATGGGCTTTTGTTGCACTCCGTTGACCGATTCAGGAGCGTCAATGCCTATGCAATCAAGCAAAGTAGGGACGATGTCACATGCGTGACAAAACTGATCTCTTAGGCCCGGATGATTGATGCGGCGCGGCCAATGAACGACCAAGGGGTCTCTCACACCTCCGCCGTGGGTGTTTTGCTTGTAACGACGTAACGGGGTGTTCGCCGCCATTGACCAACCCCATGGAAAATTGCTGTGAGTATCCGGCCCGCCAATGTCACCTATTCGGTCAAATTTGTCGTCCATGGACTCAGGAAGTCCGTTGTATGGCCCCATGGCATTGACGAAACCAAGTGGGCCTCCTTCCTGGCTTGCACCGTTATCAGAAAGAACCATGATCATGGTGTTATCGATTTCACCTGAAGTCCTCAAATGATCGATGAGTCGCGCTAAGTGTTGGTCGGCGTGATGCAACATCGCCGCGTAGGCAGCTTGAAGACGTGTCGCCACTCGCTTGGTTACATCATCAATTTCTGACCATGCTTCAACGAAATCATTTCGGGCCGGTAACTCTGTTCCCTCAGGAACGACCCCAAGCTCTATTTGCTTAGCTAACCGTTCAGTCCGTTCAACATCCCATCCGCGACGAAACACCTGATCGTAGTGATCGATTAATTCCTTTGGGGCCTGGTGGGGGGCGTGACATGCCCCAAGCCCAATCAACGTCATCCAAGGTGTTCCCGGGCTGCTAGCCGTGTGTGAAGCGATGAATTCAATGGACTTATCGAAGAGATCCTCCGTTAAGTGGTATCCGCTCCCAAAGGTGCCTGGTGCGCTTATGTGGCTGTTATCGAGAATCAACTCTGGCGAATAGTGGTCTGTTTCGGCGTCAAGGAAGCCATAGAAACGGTCGAACCCTCTCCCCAGTGGCCAGCCGTCAAATGGCCCGGTAGGACCAGATTCGGTCAAAGGCGTTACGTGCCATTTGCCCACCATGTAGTTCCTGTAGCCCTGAGGTCTCAGAATTTCAGCAAGGGTGCACGTGTCTCGACTGATTTTGCCTCTATATCCGGGGTACCCACTATCGAAGTTAGCTAGACAACCAACACCCGTTGAATGATGATTTCGACCGGTTAACAGGGCTGCTCGAGTTGTCGAACACATAGCAGTCGTGTGAAAGCCCGTATAACGGAGACCGTTGACTGCTAGCTGGTCAATTGTTGGAGTGGAAATAGGCGATCCGTAACAACCGAAATCAGAGAAGCCGACGTCATCGAATAGAACTATCAAAATGTTGGGGCTGTCTTGTGGTGGCGTTGGACCTGCCGGCCAGTTTGGGATGACGTCGATATCTGAACTCACAGAGAGAATCCTAGAGATGATCTTGGGTCTAGAGAAGTGATGACCTATTAGAACAGGTGATCTCTCAAGTCACGCGACGCTATTGGTGCCTCTCAGATTCCACGCGGCAACAGAGGCGAAAATGAAAGTGATCGCCAACACTGCGTAGGTCAAGAGATAAGAATTGGTGAGATCTGCCAACACCCCGCCGGTAATTGGTCCGAGTACTGAAGCGGGCCCATAAAAGATCGTCATCGCCCCGAAAACAGCGGTGAAATCTCGCTCATCTACCTGATCGCGGACAAAGGCGGCCGTTAACGGCGGCACGGCCATGCCTGCCATACCGTAGAGAGCAGCTGCAAGGGCTGCGGTCCACATTTGTCCAGCAAGAACTAACACGCAAGTGACGGCACCGATAGCCGTGACTAGGCACATGGTTCGCGGACGTCCCAGCCGGTCGCTCAGCCGACCAAAAATAACTGCGCCAACCACACCTCCAATTCCCATTAGCGCCCACAAATTCGTAGTAAACCCCCTCGACATATTGTGATCGTTTTCAAGAGATAGGCCGAAGAATTGGTACCACGATGCGGCTACAAACGCGAAAGCCATGTAGAAGAAAACAGCTGTTTTCCATGCTTGTAAACGGGTGATGGCTTTGATGCCAGCGCCGAGAGGTAATGGTGGCGAAATGTCTTTACGTAGTGCAACGTAAAGAACAATGAGAATCCCAACTGCGACCACCATTTCCAGAAGCCACACTTCGCGCCAAGCGCCGACATCGTCGACTGCGTCGCGAAGGGCTGACGTCGCGAACGGAATGAATATTGAGCCGACCGCCATAGTTGCAGTTAGAGAGCCCATCACGGCGCCTCTCTTGGCGACAGGAACATTTGCTGTCGCGATGACCGGCATCGTCAACCAGATTCCTGCCCCCCCAAACCCCGCCAAGGCTGTACCAATCATTACTTGACTCGTCGTTGGAGCGGTGCCCAGACATAACAAACCCGCTGTGACTACCCATAAGCCGCATTTCAATAAAACAGCCGGCGCTATTCGGCTCGCCAGATAGGTCACGGCAATAACACCAACCAAGTACGCCGCCATGTTCACTGACCCCGTGGCGCCGGCAGTTGTCGCGGTTAGCTCCAAATCATCGGAAATTGCAGGAAGAAGGAGCGGCATGGTGCTGCGACCAAAGGTGTGTGACACCACGCCTGCAAGAGTTATGAGAACAACTCTTAACCAACTCATTTCTGAGCAGGGTTCAACAACAAATATTGCTGGTGAACGGCCGGCCTGCCGAGATGAGAAACCCGAACTTGTGGCGGGACTCATTTTTTGCGTCACCAAACCGCCCCCGCGAACCACAACGCCACTTTGGTGTTGCGCTTATCATCACCCTACGATTGTCTTCGTGCCCGTGTACTCCTATCGCTGTCATAAATGTGCTGAGACCTTCGACCAGAGACGACCTATGTCTGAATCTGGTGAACCCGCGACCTGCCCAGTCGGACACTCCGGAGCCAGACGACAACTGTCGACATTCGCTTCGGTCGGAGCAAGACCACAGTCAACTGCTGTAACCGAAACAGGATCGTGGACCGGCCAAAATGGTTGTTGCGGTGGGGGATGTCACGCGCACTAAGCAATACGTTCGACTGAACTACCGGTGTCGGTGTCGGTGTCAGTGTCCGCTGTCGAAAGCCACTGGGAGACTTTCCGGTCCCCAGATTCCATTTTCTAGAGGCTTCCAGGTGATATCGCCGTTGAGTTCCAGATTGGGCAATCGGTCTGCAACAACTGTAAAAGCTTCTTGGAGTTCAGCCCGGGCTAGAAACGCGCCCAGGCAGTAATGAATGCCACTCCCGAATGTCAAATGAGGAGACCCGGCCTCACGGGTAATGTCGAAAGCTAACGGTTCATCAAATTTTTCAACATCATGATTTGCTGCAACAAAGTTAGGGAAAATAAGAGTCCCCTGAGGGAACACGAAATCTTTGTAGACGATCTCTTCGCTCGCGTACCGGGCGGTGCCGCGCACAGCACCGAGGTAGCGCATTACTTCTTCTACTGCTTGTGGAGCGAGCCCCTTCTCTTCGCGAAGAAGATCGAACTGGTCTGGGTGTTGTGCGAATAGAGCCACGGCACAACCCAACTGATTTCTCGTCGTGTCAGTGCCCGCCAACAATATTGCGTTCGCCATCGACAAAAGCTCGTCAGTAGAAAGTCGATCGCCTTCTTCCTCAGCACTAATCAAGTCACTCAGAAGGTCATCATGAGGTTCAGACCTTCGTTCCGCGATCAGATCGAGCATGTAGGCGTCCATCTCATCGCTCGCAGCAATAATTGCTGGTGCATCCTCAGCCAAGTTGCCATTGAACAACTTGAAGATGTCGACAGCTAGCCGACTGAAAAGTTCCCAGTCCTCACGAGGAGCACCGAGTAATTCACAGATGATTGGAATCGGATACGGCTCACAGACATCAGCCACAAATTCTGAATGACCCACTTCGCACACTGGATCGAGTAGCTCGTTCACCACATTTCTCATAAAGGGCCGCAGCCGATCCGCCGATTTAGGAGTGAACGCTGGGCTCACGATCCGCCTAATTCGCTGATGATCTTCACCTTCGGTTGAAAGAATGCTTTTACGGTTAGACCGATTTGACCACTCAGCGCTCTCATAGTTCTGAGTTTCGGCAATCAAAGACAAAGCACTAAACCAGCGTCGATCCCGAAGCATCGCGGCGCAATCATCGTGGCTGGCTATCACGTATCCAAGATCACTCTTGGCGATCCAATGATCCTTGCTCAATTGATGAAGCCGGGCGCGTCGCTCGGACTCAGAAAAGGATAAATCTGTGGTGACGATTGGCAGATCGGCGTCGCTAATCAGTGTCGGCATTTCGTCAGCCTAGTAATTCAAAGGTTTCTTAAGAAAACTGTGGGAGAGGAAACAGCAAAACGTTAGCGGTAAGGCTACGGTCGCATCCATGTCGCATCCTTCGATAAGTACTCGCCGCGTCGACAAAGTCGTTTGTATCTCAGTTGACGATGGGCGTGCCAACGCATTCTCACCGTCGTTACTAGTTGCTCTTAGTCAAGAACTAGCTGAGGCAGAAGCAGACGCTGAAGTAGGAGCGGCTGTCATTGCCGGCAACCAAAAAGCATTTTTTGCCGGATTTGATCTGGATGTGATCGGCTCGGGGGACTCCAAAGCCATCGCCGAAATGACAACAGCAGGCGGAGCCTTCATCCGTCAGGCATACGGCGCGTCATTGCCAGTAGTGGCTGCTTCTACAGGTCATGCTGTTGCCGCTGGGGCATTGCTGTTGTGTGGATGTGATTATCGCGTTGGAGTAGACGCACCGGTGAAAATCGGACTCAACGAAGTCGCTATTGCTCTAACCCTTCCCAAGTGGGCGCTGTTAATCGCAAGTGAACGACTATCAAAGAGGTATTTGCAAGTCGCGGTTGCTAACGCGCAGATCTTCGATGGTTCCGGTGCTGTGGATGCCGGGTTCCTTGACGAAGTGACCACACCCGATCAGGTTGTAACTCGAGCGATCGAGGTTGCCCAAGGTTTCGCCGAACAGCTCGACGCAAAAGCTTACGCGGCTACAGTGCGAAATCTCAGAGGTGGTCTTCTAAGCGAAATGGACGCGGCTGTCGCGTCTGACCGCGCCGCCGCCGGTCTCTAATAAAACTCGATGGCTTCCCAGACAGAAAGGCGCGCCCGGCGAACACTTTTTATCACCTCGCTTGTTGGCTTCATGGTGGCCATGGAGATCACGATCATCTCTATAGCGCGCAACCAAATTTCAGCAGCGTTTCCTGAGGCCGAAGCAGCAACCCTGTCCTGGGTGATCACTGCGTACAACATCGGTGTGGCTTCACTGCTGTTGCCTGCCGGGTGGATGGCCGATCGCTACGGCCGAAAGAAAGTGTTCCTATGGGGGCTTGGCGCATTTATATTCGGATCGTTGTTATCAGGTCTTGCCTCAACACCGAGCCTGCTCATCGGCGCGAGAGTGGTCCAATCCATAGGCGGCGCCGCGCAATATCCGGCTGGTCTAGCTCTGCTGCTCGCGGCATTTCCGATAGAAAACCGAATGCGAGCCATCGGGGTGTGGGGCGCAGTCAGCGGATTAGCCGCAGCTTTAGCGCCCTCACTTGGAGCATTACTCATCGAAGGATTCGGCTGGCGGGCTGTCTTTCTCATCAATGTGCCCGTGGCCTTGGTCGCTCTTGTCGCAGGACGAAGTTGGTTGGGAGAAAGCACGGGAGACGAAGTAGGCGAAAGAGTGGACCTCGTTAGCGTCCCGATGGCGTCGTTGGGTATTGGAGCCCTGCTGGTGGGGTTAGTGCAAGGCGGAAGTTGGGGATGGACGTCACCGGTTACGTTGGTTGGCTTTCTTGCAGGCATTGTGATGCTTACTGCCTTTTTTGCGCGTTCAGTCACTCATCCAGAACCACTATTTGACCTCAACCTCTTCAGAATTCGCAGCTACGCCATCGCAAATGTTGGATCAGTGTTTTTCCTGGTGGCATTCTTTTCCTGGATTATTGTCCTCCCAGAATTCATCCAGGAAACGTGGGGATGGTCAGTTCTTAAGTCGGGCTTCGCGATTGCACCGGGTCCGGTGGTGTCAACCATCCTTTCTGTGACCAACGGACGCTTAGCTGACCGCATCGGTACACAACGAATTCTGGTCGTTGGGGGTTGCGCCGGGATCGTGGGACTCTTGTTACATGTCGCGTACACAGGAGAAGACCCGAATTTCTTTCTTGGTCTGCTCGTTCCCAACTTGACCATGGGCGTTGCAGCTGGATGCAGCTTTGCGATGTTGGTTGGTGCCTCAATGTCAGAAATTGCGCCAGCGCGTTTCGGAATGGCGGGTGCTGGTCGGACAACTGTTTTCCAATTGAGTATCGCAATAGGAGCGGGGCTAGCTATTACTTTGGTCGGCAACCCAACGGACTCGAGTGCTGCGCTGGAGGCGATGCGCAGAGTTTGGCTCGTCGGAGCCTTCTGTTGCTTACTGCAAGTGTTGTTGTTTCTATTCGCTTTTCCGAAAGACTCACAAAGAACAGTCCCAACTTCGTAGGATCGGCATAGCTGAAGCAGCCTGAACTTCAAGGTGTTGAATCCAATTAGAAAAGCCTATGGTGGCAGTGTGGCCGGGGAAAATCGTTTCCGATTTCGCGAAACTCAGAGAGATATTGGTTTTCAACCATCGACAACCGAAAATCTTGCAGTGTTGTCCCCAGAACAGATTGAGCGGTTCAATGAAACTGGCTACCTCACAACGTTGCCAGGGTTGTCTGCCGCTGATGTTGGAGTCCTCCGTCAGTACCTTGACTGGTTAATAGAAGAAGTGGTGTCAGCTGATGATCGCCGAAACAGTTATTCAATCAACCAATATCACCAGGTAAGTGGCCCTTTGTGGGACCTCATCCACACACCGATATTCGTTGACTACGTGTCAGATATTTTGGGACCCGAATCGGTTTGTTGGAGCACGCACCTATTTTGCAAACTCCCTGGTGACCGCATGGAAGTCCCGTTACATCAAGACGCCAATTATTGGCCTTTCACTCCCACGAAATCAGTGACGATATGGCTCGCCATTGATGACGTTGATGAAAGCAACGCTGCTATGCGGTTCATCCCTCGGAGCCATCTCGAGGGTGACCTAGCTCATGCAGAGTTGCCGTTAGATGGGTCAGTCGTACTTAATCGGCGTGTGGTCGAACACGAAAGCTACGACGATGTTGTTTTGAACGAGCTTCAGGCTGGGGAAATTTCGCTGCACACGGATCTTTTGTTGCACGGATCACCTGCCAACCTGAGTTCGCGTCGTAGATGCGGCATCGCGTTGCGCTACTTAGCTGCCCAGGTCAAAGTGGTGCCGGGCGGAGAAAGTTGGACTCGTAGCGCAGTGCATGTCGGTGTAGGAGACCCATCGGGGTATTGGCCAAATCGATCTCGTCCACTCAAAGATGAACCCCACAAGATGGCGGGCTTTGTCGGTGGTTTCGACGGTAATTCCTGACGACTTTCTTTATTTGAAATGCGTTGTCAGTCAATTTGAACATGGGTGCCTGCGGTGGTCACGCGTCTGCGGCAGCGATCACCACGAGAAGTTCGCCGTTGTCGACCTGGTCGCCGACAGCAACGCGGACCTCAGTCACCGCTCCATCAAAGGCCGCAACAATCTGGTGTTCCATTTTCATGGCCTCCATGAGCACTAGTAGCTGCCCTGTGTCAACAGGATCTCCTTCGTTGACTTCGATAGCTAAAATCTTGCCTGGCATTGGAGCTGTCAATCCGCCCTCAACATCGGTTATGTCGGCTTCGGGAAAGCGACTCTTTTCAATGAGCGTGAGGCTGCCTGCGGGAATATCAACGCACCAGCGATTCCCAAACTTGTTGGCGTAACCGCTTGCTCTAATGTCGTCCAACTGAATCTCGAATTGACTCTCGTCGGTCGACAGCAGCGTCGCCACCTTTGTTTCCTCAGCGTCACCCAAGCGTATTTCGAAGGAACCACCTCGAATAGGTCGATAGTTGACGGTCAGTTCGGTCTCCCCGTGGAGGAACACCATTTGCTGGCTGGGCATTGAACTATTGCGAAACCCAGAGGGCATAAACGCAAGGGCATCGGCAGCCGCTCGGTTCTCTGCTTGCGATACGAGAGCTACTGCGATAGCGGCGTCTTCTAGCTCGCACTGTGTAGCAACTCGCTGTCCGGGAATTTCTACGCGAGAGATGAAATCAGTTGTCGTGTCGCCCGCGAGAAATTCTTCATTGCGCAGCGTCGCCACCAAAAAGTCGCGGTTCGTCACGACACCGTGGAGACGGGTTCGCTCAAGAGCCAACGCTAGTTTTAAGGCAGCCTCGGTTCGTGTCGGAGCATGTGAAATCACTTTGGCCAACATTGGATCGAATTCAACTGACACTTCAGAACCTGACTCGATGCCCGAGTCGTAGCGAACCTGGGGGGCTGATGCTGGTTTCCAGATATCTATTCTGCCGGTTGCTGGCAAAAAGTCATTGGCCGGATCCTCTGCGTACAATCGGACCTCGATCGAGTGCCCTGAAATTGAAAGGTCTGTTTGTTCGTAACCCAGTGGTTCTCCATTAGCTATCCGAATTTGCTCTCGCACCAGATCTAATCCCGTG
Organism: Acidimicrobiales bacterium; assembly: GCA_004214275.1. Lineage (GTDB taxonomy): Bacteria > Actinomycetota > Acidimicrobiia > Acidimicrobiales > Poriferisodalaceae > MedAcidi-G3. The sequence continues at coordinate 12,992 of SGYJ01000006.1, forward strand.
ACCTCTTCGGTTACCGGGTGTTCAACTTGAAGGCGTGTGTTGACTTCGAGGAAGAAAAATTCTGCTTCGTCATCATCGCCATCAAGCAGAAACTCGACAGTTCCCGCGGATACGTAGCCGATCGCTTCAACAGCGGCGACGGCCGCTTGACCCATCTGATTCCGCAACGACTCAGATAAAACCGGTGACGGAGCTTCCTCAATGACCTTTTGATGGCGCCGTTGAATTGAACACTCCCGTTCGAAGCAGTGAAGGACTTTCCCATGCTGATCACCAAGAACCTGAATTTCGACATGTCGCGGGGTCGCCAAATACCGTTCCAGAAAGACGGTGTCGTTACCAAAAGCATTTAGGGCTTCACGCTTAGCTCCGCTAATGGCAGCTTCCAGGTCTGCTGCATCATCTACGACACGCATTCCTTTGCCACCTCCTCCGGCGCTCGCCTTCACCAATAACGGAAAGCCGATTTCTTCGGCGATGCTGCCAACGTCAACAGATTCGGAAATCTCTATCGACGGGAGCGTTGGAACTTCGGCATCAACCATGGTGCGTTTTGCCGCTAATTTGTCGCCCATTGCGGCGATAGCTTGAGGAGGAGGCCCTACCCAAGTGATACCGGCATCTGTCACTGCCTTCGCGAAGTCAGCGTTTTCTGACAAAAATCCATACCCTGGATGAATAGCGTCAGCTCCAACTGCGATTGCCGCCGCAAGAATCTTCTCGCCATCTAGGTACGACTCAGAGGCGGTCGTGCCGCCAAGTGCTACGCCGAGGTCAGCGTCACTGACGAACGGAGCGTCGCTATCTCCATCGGAGTGGACGGCAACTGTGAATATGCCCATTTCCTTAGCAGTGCGAAATACTCTGCGAGCAATTTCGCCTCTATTGGCTACGAGGAGTCGTCTTATTGTCATCGCGTTCTCCTTACATCCGGAAGACGCCGAAGCCTTCGGCGCCTTCAATTTTGTTGTTGCTACAAGCAGAGAGAGATAATGCAATCACGTCGCGCGTATCGCGAGGGTCAATGATCCCGTCGTCTGTCACCCTCCCAGATGAATACAAGGCAAGGGACTTCAGTTCGTGATAGTGCTCAACCGATTCAGTAATTTGCCGGTCTGCTTCCTCATCGAATTCGATGCCCTTTCGGGCTGCTTGGCCCCGCCGCACGAGAGACATCACTCCGGCTATTTGTTTGGGACCCATGATTGCGATCTTTGCGGTTGGCCATAGGTAGGTGAATCTCGTATTAAACGCCCTTCCCGACATTCCGTAGTTACCCGCCCCGTAGCTATTTCCCAGGATCACGGTGATGTGGGGGACCATTGAATTTGACACAGCGTTGATCATTTTTGACCCGTTTTTGACGATCCCTGAATGCTCAAAGTCTTTGCCGACCATGTATCCGGTGATGTTTTGCAAGAACACGATGGGAATGTCTTGTTGGTTACATAATTGAATGAACTGAGCTGCTTTCTCACTGCTCTCGCTAAAGAGCGGCCCATTGTTGCCAATGAGGCCGACCGGGTATCCATGAATTGACGCCCAACCGCAAATCAACGTCGTTCCATACCGGGCTTTAAATTCTTCGAAGCGTGAACCATCAACTATGCGAGCTATGACTTCTCTGCAGTCAATTAATGCTTGAAGATCACGCGGCATCAACCCCAACAATTCTTCAGGGTCGTGCACAGGCGGGTCATCTTTCATTGATGGGGCGGGCCCCAATTTTCTCCAATTCAGATGGCTAACTACTTCACGGCACATTCGCAAAGCTTCAGCTTCGTCTTCAGCGAGGTAATCAGCGAGACCCGAAATTTCTGCGTGCATTTGTGCGCCGCCGAGGGTTTCATCGTCACTGTCTTCCCCAGTGGCCATCTTTACTAAGGGTGGCCCGCCAAGAAAAACCTTGGATTGGTTTCGAACAAAGATGTTGTAGTCGCTCATTCCGGGCTGGTAAGCGCCGCCAGCGGTTGAGCTTCCGAAAACGACGGCGACAGATGGAATTCGTAGTTTGGATAGTTCGGTGACGTCGTAAAAGAGTCGCCCTGACTCTGCGAAATGGTCGCTCTGTTCAATCATTTGTCGCTCAGGGTCGTCGTCGCCGCGTAGATCACCTCCGGCAGACTCCACAAATTGAATGTACGGCATGCGGTTTTGGCGAGCGATTTCGATTGCTCGCATCAGCTTCCGCCCGGCTACCTGAGTCATAGCTCCGCCAAGAACTGTCGGATCGTTTCCTTCGATCACGCATTCGACACCTTCGATCACGCCTATGCCCATGACCAGACCTCCACCAACCGCGTAATTGGTGCAGTAGCCGGCAAGAGAACTGATTTCGAAGAATGGAGAGTCTGTGTCGAGCACCATTTGTATGCGTTCTCTCACCGGGGTCTTGTCGCGGCTTCGCATTCTGTCCATCGCAGCGGGCCCGCCGCCAGCAGCAGCCTCGGCATGCAACTCGTCGATGATCGCCAGCTGTTCCAGCATGTCGTCACAATTTTTTTCGAACCAATCAGCATTGGTATCGATGTGGGATTGGAGTACCGCCACCCTGTTCTCCCTTTAAACACGTTGTTCGATCTTCGATTCCTAGGTGAAACAACGGCTGAGAGCAAGCGCGTTCGGCAATCATCCGCCAAACTTGCAGCTGTGAGCAGTGAATTAGAGCGTTCTCCTTGGACTCCAATCTCCCACCGAATGACACGTGCTGACGTTGACAGGGACTATGTCCTTTGGGTCGATCTACCTCCGACCTACGATCCTGATGGAGACGAACTGCATCCGGTGTATTTGTGTTTTGACGCTATGTGGACATATGGGACGGTTGTCGACACGGTGCGGCTCCTGGCGCCTTCTAAGGAACTTCCCAAGGCGATTGTTGTTGGCGTGGCCCACGACGAGCCGTCTTATAGGGATGTGATTCAGCTTCGAGCGATGGACTTCACAACCACTGCTGTTGATGCCCCACCGTTGACGGGAGTGCGGGTTCCAGGCGAACAATTGGGGGGAGCAGAGATGTTTCGGCGTTGGTTGGGTGCAGAAGTCATTCCGTTTCTAAACACCCAATACCGCATCTCTGAGATGACTTTTATTGGACATTCGTTCAGTGCATTATTTGGTGTCCACGTGCTGTTCGAAAGTTCAGCGATGTTTGATCATTACCTTCTGGCTAGCCCTTCGGTTTGGTGGGATGACCAGGTGATGTTTCGCCGTGAACAAGAGCGATATGAAAGTAGCGAAAATCTTGACGCCCACGTATTCATGTCCAAAGGCGAGTTGGAAACGGACGAACTATCACCGCATCAAGAATTCCATGATCAGCTGGCGTCTAGGAACTATGACGGCCTCGATCTTCATTGGCAAGTGTTCCCGAACGAAAGCCACATGTCGGTTACACCTGTAGCGCTAAGTCACGGGCTGAGGACCCTTCATTCAACTCGGTGAGCGAAGCGGTTAGTTTCTGAGCAAGAATGGTGCCATGGGGGCACCACTAATCACCGAAGAACCGTATGCATCTAGCGGGACAGTTCCTGTTTACGACGCTGATGCTCATATAGCTGAACCAACGTCAGTCTGGCAGGAGTACACCGATCCCAAATTTCGTGACTTGGTGATTCAGTGTCGGCCGGTAGGTGACGCCGACAGTGTTTTCGTCGAGGACCAGAGTATGGATACGAGTGCAGCACCGGCTTGCATTCCCAATGCGTATGGGACCGCTGTCACCTGGGACGACATAGTCCCCGGTAGCTATGACCCGTCTGAACGTCTGAAAGTGATGGACGGTGAGGGTCTCGCCGCAGCGCTTATGTTCCCCTCCGTGCACTTGATGTCGGGTGATATTTCTGATGGCGAAGTCGCTGCCGCTAATGCTCGGGGTTACAACCGATGGATGTCTGATTTCGTTTCAGAAAATCCTGACCGGTTGTTCGGTGTCGGTGTCACTCCACTGCAGTCGGTTGACCATGCGGTCGCAGAGATCGAGTTTTGCGCTGGTGCTGGCTTGACTGGAGTGACGTTTCGGCCAGAGCGTTACAACGGACTTGAGTTATTCTCAGACGACATGGATCGCGTTTGGTCCGCGGCTGAAGATCACGACATGACGGTCGCTATCCATGGCAGTTTTGGATCCAAAATGAAGAGCTTTGCTCGGACCCGATACACCAATCAGTTCTATGTTCACATGGTTTGTCACCCGTTCGAACAGATGGCGTCGGTAATGGAAATGGTCGCGAGTGGCGTACTAGATGCCCACCCTCGCCTACGGGTCGGATTCTTTGAATCAGGATTGGGATGGCTTCCTTACTGGTTAGATCGACTCGATGAACACAAGGAATCGATGGGGCACTTGGTACCGCGACTGAAACGCGAGCCAACCGAAATCTTTTCTGAACAATGTTTTGTCACGATGGAAGCCGGCGAAGGAGAAGCATTCGCTCAACTTGCCGACATGGGTCTCGCACATACAGTGGTCTGGGGTTCGGATTATCCGCACTACGACTGCACCTACCCCGGGGCGCTAGCTGAACTTGATCAGACTTTCGAAAGAATCGGCAGAAACGACCTTCGATCAGACGTCGTGTACACCAATGCTCGCCGGTTCATGGGTTTGGCCTAGAAACAGTTTCAGTTTAACCACTCCGCTCTGAACCTCATAGTCAGCTTTGAAGTCAGGCATGTCGAAACGCGCGATCGCCAGATAGGCATTTCAGCTACTCTTTGACGACTTCCTGAGATTCGGCGGGAATTTGACTAGAGAAAAAGGTGAACTATGTCGGTTATGACTATCGCAGTTACTGCTGTCCAAGATCTCAATGGTTTTGTTGATGCCAGTAACAGTTACGGAAAACAGCGAGTTCTCGATATGGGCTGCAAACACACTTCGATAGCCAAAATAGTTATGGGGGGAGAAGCGGCAGGTCTTTGTGGCGTTTCCTTTGAGTGGGAGTCGGTAGACGCCGCTATCGCCGGATCCAACGCGATCAATAGCGACGGTCAGATGCTGCAGATGATGGGTGACTGTGGAGTGTCAGTCGTTCGCCGCAGCGTGCTGGAAATTCTCGCTGAGAGGGGCGAAACCAGGCCTACCAGTGGGTTTGGAACAGCGGTTTATATGAGCGGAAATATCTCTGCAGAGGGCATCGACAACGGTTGGCGGCACATGCAAGAAGGAGCCAACGGACTCATGATCTCCCGAGCAATTGCGAACGGTATGGCTCCATGGACAGGACTCATCATGACGTTCGCAGACTCAGTAGATGACCTGTTAGGCGCGGCAGCTAATGCCTGGGCAGACACTGCAATGCAAGCTCGCAACTCCATGAACGATGTGAAACCACTGGGGCGACTTATCAACGAAATAGTTGCCTAGAGACTAATCCTTATTGATTGAAAGGATCCTTGGATGGGAACGACTATTCAAATCACGGCGTTAGATGGCAATACATTCAATGCTTATCGAGCCGACCCCGAAGGCTCGCCTAAAGGGGCAGTAGTTGTCGTGCAGGAGATATTTGGGGTCAACGGTCATATTCGAAGCGTCGTCGATGGATATGCGGAGAAGGGATACGTTGCTATCGCTCCGGCTTTGTTCGACCGGGTTGAAAAGGGAGTTGAACTCGGTTACGACGAATCAGGTATTGACATTGGGCGGAAAATTGCGTTTGAAGACGTAACTATGGACCAAGTGATGGCTGATGTCGAAGCTGCTTGCGATGTGGCATCTACAGCTGGAAAAGTTGGCATCGTAGGCTACTGCTGGGGCGGCTCGATTTGTTACGTAGCCGCTGCTCGTCTATCGGACAAGATTTCGGCCGCGTCGGGGTACTACGGCGGCCAGATAATGCCCCATATTGAAGAAGAGCCGAAATCGCCTCTGCTGCTTCATTTCGGGGCAGACGACGCGGGGATTCCGTTAGAGAATGTCCGTGCAATAGCCGAGCGATGGCCCCACATAGATGTTCACATATATGAAGAAGCGGGTCATGGCTTCAATTGTGATGCGCGGGGAAGCTACGAAGAATCGTCAGCGGCCCTCGCCTTGGAGCGCACCTTGGAGCAGTTCGCGCAGCACGTGAACAGCTAACACCGGTTCAGTCTTTGTCAAGGAAGATGAGACCTTGATTGATGGCGGGGCCTCCGTCTTCGGTGAGTACCTCAAAACGTGCGACATCCTGGCCGTCCACTGGGGTTATGTCTAGAACTCGGACCGTGACAGTTGATGGCATAAGCACCATTGACGCCATCCGTCCTCTGATACGACGGACTCGTTCGGGGTTACCGTCGGCAACCGTGGAAATGGTGGCGCTGACACCGAGCGCCAGAGTAGCGGTCCCGTGCAGAATGATTGCCGGTAAACCCGCGTCCGCAGCTACTGACGCGTCAGTGTGTATGGGGTTCCAAATTCTTGCCGATTCTGTGTAGGTGTGAGCTGCACCGTGGGCCACCGGAACTAGAACTTCTGCTATGGGATTCTCAGGCAGAGGTCCAAGTTCGGGAACCACCGGATCGTCCTGTGCTGGTCGATTATCACCCTCTGCGGGAACACCCAGATACATGCCACCCTGATGTGTCGTAAACACTGGATTACCGTCCGCGTCACAGGTTTCGATTTTCATCGTTGTGTACGCACCGGGGCTCTTGTTCTCAACGCCGGTATAGGTCAACTTGGTTTCCAAAACGTCGCCGGGTTTGACCAAACGATGAATGGTTAGATCGTGGGTCGCGTGAACAGATTGACGGGTTTCTTCGGGGGTGATGCCCCACTTGTCCGCTAAGTCCCTGCCCTGAACTATGACTGGCCATTCTGGACATACAGCGAACATAGGATGAGCGACTATTCCATTGTCACGACGGGTATCGAAATAACAGTCCTGTGTGTCACCGAGGGACGCGGCATAGGCCATTATCCAACGGGCGTCGACCTCGTGTTGTATTGGACCTATTTGGTCTCCGACCATGTCAGTAGGAACAGGCATCTGAGTCTTCCTCTTTATGGAGTGATTTGCTTGACTTTAGTTGGCACAGCGATACGCAAGACGTTCGACAGGTTCAACCGAGCGCCAACGGCTAGCTTCTCCGATGATGAAGGCATTCTTCTCGCCGGACGGCCTGATGGGCAAGCTGTTCTTTAGAGCGGTACGTGGGTTTGTAAGAATATTTTTGTTCAGGTGGTTTCGAATGCGCGTGGAAGGCCATGAACGTCTTCAAGTGAATGGTGGAGTGATAATCGCTCCTACTCATCGATCAAACCTCGATGGTCCGCTCGTTGGAAGCTCAAGTCACCGCCGGGTGCGATATTTAGGAAAGGATTCGTTGTTTCGACCGGCAGCAGCGGGTTGGGCTATGCGCTCGTTAGGTTCGTTTCCGGTGCGGCGCGGCGAAGCCGATTTAGACGCAATGCGTGTAGCTAAAGAGATGCTTGAAGCAGGTGAATGCATGCTTGTCTTTCCCGAAGGAAGTCGACAAGAAGGAGACTCGATCGGTGAAATATATGACGGAACCGCATGGTTAGCATCGAAGGCAGGAACGCCAGTAGTACCCGTCGGTATTGCGGGCACTGAGGTGGCGATGCCAGCAGGCTCAAAGTTCCCATCACGAGTTCCAGTCACCGTTGTGGTTGGCGAAGTTCTCGATCCGCCCGAAGCAGCGGACGGGAAGAGAGTGAAACGCTCCGATCTTAAAGAGTGGACCGAACAGTTGAGGATTCGTCTGCATGAATGTCAGACGCGGGCTCGAGAGATGTTGAACGAATAATGCGTCTTTATTGGATTGAGACGCCCACCGGACGGCTGGCAACTGCGCCAGCTCCCAGCGGAAGTGTTCTTGATCGCGAAATTAAGGATTTGTTGAACGAGAAAGTCACCAATGTTGTTTCTCTCCTGACTGACGAAGAAGTAGCCAATCTGGGTTTGCTTGCCGAACAAGACGCCCTGAACGTCGCAGGTATCGATTTCAGCAGACTCCCCATACCTGACTTTGGGATTTTGGAGGATTACAGCGACGCGAAGAAGGCCATAGATTGCGTAAAGAGCGACCTGCAACACGGTGATTCAGTAGTGATTCACTGTCGTGGAGGGATAGGACGGTCATCGACAGTCGCCGCAGCAGTCCTCACTCAGCTCGGCATCAACCCTGAACAGGCGATGGATCAAATAGCAGACGCTCGGGGGCTTAAGGTTCCGGAGACTCCGGCTCAACGAATGTGGGTGCACGGTTACGCAGAATGGGCGGCGAAACAAGGATGACTGACCAAACGCCGCAAGCTTTAAACAAGGTCCGTATCTGTGACTTCACCGGTCAACTAGCTGGTGCGGGTGCGACCAAGATTCTTGCTGCTTTCGGTGCTGAAGTAATTCGTGTTGAAGACCCAGTTCATCGCGGCAAGTGGGACATCCTGCGTGGTGTTCCCCCATGGGTCGGCGACGCGCGCGGACTAGAAGCAGGCGGTGCGTTCAATAACCACAATGCGGGCAAGCTAGGTGTCACGTTGAATTTGCGAGACGTTCGTGCCAAGGAATTACTTCGGGAGCTCGTCGCCGTGAGCGACGCCGTTACTGAAAATTTCGCTGCGGGAGTAATGGAACGTCTCGGGTTTGGATATGAGGACTTACGTCAGATCCGAGAAGACATCGTCTACGTGTCGAATAACGGATTCGGTGCCACGGGGCCCTATACATCGTTTAAGTCCTGGGGCCCGATTGCTCAGGCAGTATCCGGGTTGACCTATACGTCAGGCTTGCCTGATCTGCCGCCGGCTGGATGGGGATACTCATTCATGGACCACACAGGCGGCTATTACATGGCGACCGCTGTGCTAATGGCATTACTTCATCGACGACGAACCGGAGAAGGTCAATGGGTTGACTTAGCGTGCATCGAAGCCGCCGGAACCCTCAACGGTGTCGCGACCTTGGACGCGACGGTGAACCAACGATCAATGCGACGTCAAGGTATGCCAAACAGCAATCGGTCCCAGTCTCCGAGAATGGCCCCACATGGTATCTGGCCAACTGAAGGTCACGACAACTGGATAGCGATCGCCGTCAGGGACGACCGGGAGTGGAAAATCTTGTCGGAAATCATCGGAGAAACTTGGTCTCGCGACGATCGATGGACCCGCCTAGAGACGCGTTTACACGATGAAGACGAACTTGAACGGCTCCTTACAACCTGGACTGTTAATCAAAACCGACACGAACTTGCTCAAGAGCTCATTGATGCTGGGGTGCCTGCGGCACCAGTCCTCAAGCCACAAGAAAGAATCGAATTTGACCAACGAACGTCAGAACTTTGGGTCACTGTCGAGCACACTGAAGCAGGACAGTCCAAAGTAGAGGGCCTGCCAGTTCGTATGTCCGAAACACCGTGGTCCATAACCCGCGGAGCAGCCTGTCTCGGTGAACATAACCAATACGTGTTCGGCGAGATACTTGGCCTAGGTAATGCGGAGATTGAGACACTCGCCGAAGAGGGAGTCATCTAAGAATGACCACTACCTCACCGAATTCGGTGCTCTCCGGCTACCGAGTTATAGAACTCGCTTCTGAACGTTGCGCTCTCGCGGGAAAACTGATGGCCGATATGGGTGCAGAAGTAATCGTGGTCGAACCTCCAGAAGGGTGTAAGACTCGTTTATGGGAGCCATTCGCCGATGACGTAACAGACCCCGAAAATTCGCTCCATTGGTGGCATTACAACACATCAAAAAAATCTGTTGCTCTTGATTTGGACACTGACACCGATGCTCAGCAATTCAGATCTCTGATCATGACTGCTGATGTAGTGATCGAAGCAGAGCCGCCGGGACGGTTGGAAGCCCTAGCTCTTGATTGGGAACAATTCCGAGAAATAAATAGTGAACTTATCTGGACCTCCGTTACTCATCATGGTCGAGACGGAACCGATCCACCCGCGACGGATCTGACCTTGTTGGCGGAAGGTGGGCCAGCTTGGTCATGTGGATACGACGATCACGAAATACCTCCGGTTCGGGGTGGGGGAAATCAGGCCTTCCACACTGCTTGCCACTACGCGGTTCCTTCTATTCTCGCCGCGCTGATGTGGCGAGAAGACTCTGGTAGGGGGCAACTAATTGACGTTTCGCTACTGAATTCATCGAATGCAACAACGGAATTCGCGACGTTGTGGTGGCTTAATGGTGAACGACAAGTTGAACGTCAAACGGGTCGGCATGCTCTCCCGACGATGACCGAATGGACACAAATCCAGTGCGCTGATGGACGCTGGTTCAACACGGGCGTACCGCCCAGAAATAAACGGGAATTCCAAGCGCTTCGGTCCTGGATCGAACAACTTGACCTCACTAAGGAGTGTCCCGCATACGAGATTTTGAAACTCGGAGACCAATTTGAACGGATTGGACTCCTTGAACTCGATGAGGACCCGCTGGCCGGTGAGGTGTTTCAGGCGGGAAGAGACGCGATCGAGTTCTTGGGACAACATTTGAAGGCGTATGACCTTTTTGTCGGGCTTCAACAGCGAGGTATGGCCTGCGGCATTGTCTACTCACCCGACGAAATGATTGAGGATCCCCACTTTGTCGAACGAGGTTTCCCTCAGGAAATTTTGTACGAGACTCGAAACGCCAGTCATATCCACCCAGGAGCGCCCTACCGGTTCTCTAAAACGCCGTGGTCGACTACACGCGCCCCTCAACTGGGCGAGCACCAGGCTTTACTAGAAGACCTTGCCTGACTAGATATCGGCAGCTTCGGCCCGTTCAGTAGCGTGAGACCGAGCAGCCTTCGAGAGGTCTCTCACCTCAGCGCGCTCCTCGTCACTAAGACATTCGAAATCAGGAGCGTGAAGACGGTCAGTTAACGTCTCGATTTCGTCTCTGGCTGACTCCAAATTGCTCACATCCGGATAGGGCTTAGACCAACCGAAAAATTCTGCGTTCCATTCACCGGCAGGGCCGCTGAGGATGGCTTCCAGAGGGCCCATACCTAACGATTGCACCGCGATCGCATGACGCCCGAAGCGAAGTTCGCGCATGCATTGAGCCAATTGAAAAGTCCGTGCAGCCCCAACGTCTTCAGGAAGTTCTTGGTCTCGCCAGCCTACGAACGTCGGTACACCGTGCGGCGCTGCATTCTGCACCACACGTTCCAGCAACTCACCCAGCCGGGCGTTACCTTCGAAATCAGCTAAAGCTTCGGTTCCATACTCTTGACATATTCGTGCGTAGACCCGTCCGCCTTCAATGGGGTCAAAAGCCGCGCGTCCCTCTTCAACCATGGATCTCATGTGGGCGGGATCCCAGAAAAAAGCTGCGGCCACGACGTTGTCAACTGGGCAGTTGCCCAAAACGCCTAGCCGGCCCACCGCATAGGCCCCTTGCCCTTCACCCATACCGGCTTCAGCAGCCTTTTTCCGGGTGGACGGAGCCATTAGCCACGCCATCGCCAACATTCCCAACGAACCCCGCATGCTGCGGGCAACAGTGATGCTATCCATTGGGCTGACGCTACTCAGTTAGGAATGCCTTTGCATCTCGTTGCTGGTCAACTTTGAATCCGAATCAGGTCGACGACAAACAACAAGGGGGTGTTAGGTGGAATAGCGGCACCTGAACCGCGCTCCCCGTATGCCAAATCGCTGGGAATTTTCAAAAGACGTCTGCCGCCTTCCCGCATCCCCACTATTCCTTGATCCCAACCTGGAATGACCATGCCCACACCTATCGTCGTGGTGAAGGGCATTCCTCGACGCCAAGACGCATCAAACACGGTTCCATCGGTAAGGGTGCCCAAATAATGGACCGTCACCGTGTTCCCAGACTCCACCAAGTCGCCTGTGCCTTCAAAGAGATCTAGTACTTCTAGTGACCCCCCCACCTCCGTGGGTTCGGGAATGGCAGGTGGTTCTAAATCAAGAACTGAAACCAGATCAACAACAAAAACGAGCGAGGCGTCAGGTGGGATAGATGAACCAGCGCCCGAACTCCCATAGGCCAAGTGTGGTGGAATCACCAACACGCGTCGGCCTCCTTCACTCATTCCTGTGATTCCCTGGTCCCAGCCAGGGATTACAGCACCCATCCCGATGGGGACAAAGAACGTCTGCGATCGATTCCAACTCGCATCAAACTCGGTTCCGTCGCTAAGAAGCGCCCCAACGTAGTTGACTTCAAGGACATCACCGATCTCTGCTTGCACCCCGGTTCCGACAAAAATGTCTCTAATGACTAGTTCATTCGGAGGTTCGTTTCGAGGCAGTACCGATATGACTGGGCGACCGTCGTTGGTTGAAACTTCAACCCATGGTTCGGTATTAGTCAGAGGAGTTGATGTGGTTGAAGAAACACTGGACTCAATAACCGCCGCGTCAGATTGTTCCTCTGGCGCAGGTCCATCTGAGCTTGAACATCCCAAGAAAAAGAGAGACAAAAAAGCTGTGATCAGAATATGGAAACGAGGCATAGCTTGCAGGCTACGGATGCGGGCACCCTGTGAGGTGCTTTCGTACAGCTTGCGAGAGTCGGTCGAAATCGTTAACGGTGTGTGAATAGCTAAATAGCAAGGCAACATAACGGAGTGCAATCGCAACTCCCACCCGTGTTTGGGCCAGATGCCGTAACGACCCCGTGGATGGGCGCTGTCCTTGGGCGAGAGATGGAGTTGACTGATTGCCGGCTCGAACCCATCGGTACAGGACAGGTTGGAGCCAACTATCGGGTCCATTTGAACTGGGAGGACAGTGGAGGGCCTAGCACCGTCGTCATTAAGTTCGCTGCACTTGATCCTCAGAGTCGAGCTACCGGGATACAAGTCGGAACTTATCAACGCGAAGCAGAGTTCTATCGTCATGTCGCTCCGACGATTGAAGTGTCGGTACCCCACCTCTACTACGTCGATTTTGTTGAAGGAACCGCAGACATTGTCATAGTCATGGAAGACCTTGATCCACGAGAACAAGGAGATCAACTTAGAGGGTGCAGCCCGACTGAAGCTGCCTTGGCATTGACTGAAGCAGCCAAACTTCACCGCGCATTCTGGAATGACGAGACGCTATTTGACCTTGCATGGGTTAGTAGGCGCAATCCAGAACAGACTGCGCAAACCATTGCACTCTTAGAGGGGCTACAACCGGCCTTTGTTGAACGCTACCGAGATGACCTCACCCACGAAGCGACCGAGATCAGTGAACATTTCGTGCGAAATGCAGCCAACTGGTTTTCTGACGTCCCCAAGCCTTCGACCCTGGTCCATGGCGACTTCCGACTCGACAACCTGATGTTCGCGCCGACAGACATAGAAGTAACCCCACCAGTTGTGGTTGTCGACTGGCAAACCGTCGCTCACAGCCATGGAGCTCATGACGTCTCCTACTTCGTTGGATCGGCGTTTGAGCCTGACATACGGCGTCAGCATGAAGAACAACTGGTTTCCCACTATTTCGACGAGCTAACGAGGGACCAGTCGATCCCCCCCGTCAGCTGGGATGAACTTTGGCTCAACTACAGAAGATTTTCTTGGTCCGGGTTCATCATGGCGGTTCTTGCTTCGATGATTGTGGGTCGAACTGATAGAGGCGATGAAATGTTCGTCGCGATGGCTAACCGCCACGCCGCGCAAGTGGTTGATCTGGGAGCTACCGAGTTCCTTTGAGAACCGAGATAAACAAGACAACGACGAAGCGCTAGCGTCTGACTCCATGGGGGAAGCAACTGCAGCGGTCTTGCATGGAGTGGAAGACCTGCGAATCGAAACCTTTGAACTACCAAAAGTGCGGACTGATGATGCCGTACTGCGAGTAGAAGCATGTGGTTTGTGTGGAACAGACCATGAGCTATTTATGGGCCACATACCGGCTCCGTATCCGATTGTGCCGGGCCACGAAACCGTGGGCACCATCGAAGCCATCGGTGACCAAGCCGCCGCCAAATGGCAAATCAATGTTGGAGACCGAGTAGCTGTCGAATGTTGGCAAGCGTGCGGTGCATGTGAGTCGTGCAGGACAGGTGTGTATCGACGTTGCGTGAAACACGGCCAAACTGACTTGTATGGGATGATTCCGACCGATCGCGAACCCTCACTATTCGGTGGTTACGCGACGCACCATTACCTCAGCCCTGACTCTCTGGTGTTACCCGTGCCAGCTGAACTGAACCCAGTAGAAGCGACTCTCTTCAATCCATTAGGAGCGGGAATAAAATGGGGGGTAGAGATTCCCGGAACCCAGCCGGGTGACTATGTCGCGGTTCTGGGTCCCGGAATTCGAGGATTGTGCGCGCTCGTAGCAACACGGGATGCAGGTGCTGAATTTATTGCCGTAACTGGATACGGCCCCAATGATCACCCGCGTCTGGAGATGGCTGAAGCGATGGGTGCAGATCTCGTGGTCGACGTGGCAGAAGAAGATCCGGCTCGGAAATTTCGCGACGCTACAGGTGGACGTTTGGCGGATGTCGTTATAGATGTGACGGCGAATGCCCCAACTGCCTTTGGTCAGGCGGTCAGGCTCAGTGCCGTTGATGGAACGATCATAATGGCTGGTGTTCGTGGTCAAAAAGGTGCCCCCGACCTCCACGCCGACGCAATCATCTGGAAAGAACTCACTGTAAAAGGAGCGTTAGGAGTGGATGCACCTGTGTATCGAAGGGCTTTAGAACTTCTCGCTGAAAGAAAGTTCCCGTTCGACTTGTTCAGCCGCCGAGAGGTTGGCCTCAATGAGACAGCAGATCTCCTTACAGACATGGCCGGAAAGGGGTCAAAGCCACCGCCGGTTCACGGAGTGATTGTCCCCGGACTCTGAGAACGGATAAATGTCATTATTGGAGACCGGTATTCGGCGGACTCTCAATAAAAAGTGAAAGGTTGATCTATGAAATTCGGGTTGATGTCAGCGAATCTGATGGGGAATGTGGAAGGCGTTGCGGCAGGAGAGTTGGCGCGCACGGCAGAAGAAGTTGGGTTCCATTCAATATGGGCCGTCGAACATGCAGTAGTCCCGGTGGAGTATGCCTCTACATATCCATACGACGAAGGTGGGCGACTGTTCAAAGGGGCTAGTCAACTGGACCATTCCGACCCGCTGATATGGCTGGCGTTCGCTGCTGCTGCTACAACCAAAATCCGTCTTGCCACTGGAATACTTATTCTTCCCCAACGCAATCCTCTTATTGCGGCGAAGGAAATTGCGAGCCTTGACCGTCTAAGCGACGGCCGGCTAGATCTAGGCATCGGAGTTGGATGGCTTCGAGAAGAATTTGATGCGCTAGGAGTCCCTTTTGAGGCACGCGGAGCTCGAACGGATGAATACCTGAGAGCCTTAAGGGTTCTGTGGTCTCAAACCGAAGCTGAGTTTCATGGCGAGTTCGTTGACTTTGCACCCGTGTACTGTCAACCCAAACCGACACAACAACCGATACCAATACTGGTTGGAGGCCACTCTGATAGAGCGGCTCGCAGAGCTGGTGAACTGGGCGATGTGTTCTTCCCTGCGGAACGACCCGTTGAAACACTCACGTCGTTGCATTCGCTAGTGAAGGAATACGCAGAGAAAGCAGGACGTGACCCGTCTCGCATTGAACTATGGACCTCTTCGACTGGTGACCGCGATCATCTAGATCAGCTAGTAGAGGCTGGAGTCACCCAAGTAATGGTTCCAGCTCGACCACCTGAACAGCTTGACGACCGTTATTCGCAACTAATTGCCGACTACGACTCAGAGGATGCCTCATGACCGATCCAGACCGAACCTCAGATCTACGTGCTCGAGCAGAGCGTGTTCGAAATGAAATGGGAGGTGTAGAAAAAGTTGCAAAAATGTCTGATGAAGGAGACCGGACTATCCGCCAACATATTGACAACTTTCTTGACGACGACTCCTTCAGAGAAATAGGTACCTTCAGCCGGTCACTTCGGGTAGAGGAACGAGAAAAGACGCCCGGGGACGGAAAAATAGGCGGGCATGGGACCGTGGACAGCCGTCCTGTCGCAGTCTTCGGTGACGACATCACCGTCTATCGCGGGTCAAGCTCAATTGTTGGTACTCGAAAAGAACATCGTTTATACGAAAGAGCTATGGCAATGGGCATACCCATTGTTCATTTTGGCGAAACTGGCGGCGCCCGAATACCGGACACTATGGGAGCTGAAGGAATCAGCGAGCCGGGTGGCTTGTTTGAGCTTGCGAAACGACAGCACAGGGTTCCTATGGCGACGATGGTCACTGGACAGTCGTTCGGTGGCTCATCGTTCTTGTCTGCACTGTCTGACTATGTCGTGATGGTACGCGGGTCCTGTCTCGCCGTTACGTCGCCGAAAGTATTCGAGATCGCTACCGGGGAGGTCATATCTTTTGAAGACGTCGGCGGAGTCGATGTCCACGCAAGAAAAACCGGTCAAATCGATCTCGGAGTTGAATCAGATCAAGAGGGCTATGACGCAATACGAAAGTGGTTGTCGTATCTACCGAGCAATGCGTGGGAGATAGCACCGCGAAACGAAACCCTAGGCTCATTGGATCACGATCCCGGCCTAGCTGAACTTGTCCCGGCGAAACGGACACGGGGCTACGACATGCGACGAGTCGTGGAACGGATCGTCGACACCGATTCGATGCTAGAAATCCAACCCCTCTATGCGCGCAACGTTGTTTGTGGCATGGCCAGACTTAATGGATTTTCTGTCGGGGTTATAGCTAACAACCCAATGTTTGGGGCAGGGACTTTAGACCCACAGGCATGTCACAAAATCATACGATTAGCAACCGTCTGCGATTCATACAACATCCCCATCATTTTTCTTGCTGATGTTCCCGGCTTCATGGTTGGAGAACGAGTGGAACACGAACTGATGTTGCATTGGGGAATGAGAATGATGCACGCGCTCCAAAACTGTTCAGCACCGACATTGACTGTCTGTATTCGTAAAGCCTTTGGATTGGCGTGGCAGGCCATGAATGGCTCTCAGATGCCGGCACTCGGGGTGTACAGCTGGCCGGGAGCCGAAATTGGGTTCATGGATCCCGAGGTTGGGGTAAATGTGGCATTCGGCTCAAAACTCGCCCGCATAGACGACAGTGAGACTAGGGAATCCGAGCGGGTCGCCCTGGTGCGAGAAGTAGGTGAATCGACGAACCCCTATGAAGCAGCTGGAACCATGAGGATCGACGAAATTATTGACCCCGGCGACACTCGAGGTGTTCTGGCACATGATCTGGAGATGTTGGCTCACCGTTCAGTGCCGCCACCCGAGGCACGACCTTTGTCCTATTGGCCGACCTGCTAATGACAAGGCGGCAGGCTACCGATCTGAAAGCAGTTAGATGAGAGCAGCATTCACTCGACAGGGAAGCATTGTTGTTGATACCGCAGAAGACCCAACCCCTTCATCTGGTGAAGTTCTAGTTAAAACGCTGGCGTGCGGGATCTGTGGCAGTGACCTGCATGCGCTTCGACATGGACACGAAATGGTTGCTAGTCAGAAGGAAACCGGCGGGCCTCTTGTGTACGACGCAGATAGAGACCTCATAATGGGTCACGAGTTCTGCGTGGAGATATTGGAACTAGGACAAGACGTTCCTGATCACTTTGGAATAGGCGACATTGTTTGCTCCATGCCAGTCCTTCTACGGTCCGATGGGATTCACACGCTCGGCTACTCGAATCAGTTCCCAGGTGGCTACGCAGAGAACATGCTGCTCTCATCAAGGTTGCTGTTGCCGGTAAGGAACGGGTTAGCCCCTCAAGAGGCTGCGCTCACTGAGCCAATGGCTGTCGGAAGACATGCCGTAGAAAAGTCTGGCGCTAGCAGCGAGGATGTTTGTCTCGTCATCGGATGCGGGCCCGTCGGGCTTGCCGTAATAGCGGCGTTAAAACAAAAAGGTTTAGGGCCGGTGATAGCGGCGGATTTTTCCCCTAGGCGCCGAGACTTGGCTGAACAAGTGGGAGCCGACGACGTCATTGACCCAGCTATGACGTCTCCTTATGAAAGTTGGCAGCAGACAGCCTGGCCCAAGAATGTCGACCGTAACGATCCGACGCTTCGCTTCAGCGGTGTCGGCCCGAAGCCGGGCCTCATCTTTGAATGTGTAGGAGTTCCGGGTGTCATTGATCAGGTCATTCATGGTGCAATGAAAAACACGCGAATTGTTGTAGTCGGTGTCTGCATGGAGCAAGACAGCTTCCGGCCGTTGACCGGGATCGGGAAAGAACTCAACATCCAATTTGTTTTGGGGTACACGGCTGAAGAATTCGCGAATACTTTGACGTTGATCAGCGAAGGAGAACTGGTTGTCGACCAGCTCATAACAGGGCGAGTTGGTTTGAGTGAAGTGAACCAAGCTTTCGATGATCTAGGCGATCCAGAAGCCCACGCGAAAATCATTGTTGAACCGTGGCGTTAAGGAAATCCTTAGTTTAAAGATCGAATATCCAAGGTGAGGTGGGCAAAGCACTGGGATCGAAATAACGAGCAATCTGATCGAGCTCACCAAGTGATCCGATGTTTCGTAACTCGAGACTTGAGAGCAAATAATTCAACACGTCCAGCTCCGATTCGCCGAGCGCCAATCGGTCGTCAAGAGTTACAGCGCCATCTCGTTTAGCCAGCCGATCTCCTGAATGGGTTAAGACGAGAGGCACATGGGCATAACTGGGCGGTTGTAGACCTAACAAATCAAACAAATACATCTGACGTGGGGTTGTTGGAAGCAAGTCGTCTCCGCGCACGACCTCTGTTACACCCATATCGGCGTCGTCAATGACTGCAGCCAGGTTGTACGAGGGCGTTAGATCGCCACGACATAAAACAAAGTCGTCGACAGAACCCTCGAAACTTCCCAACTGGCGGTCATCGATCTTGATTAATTGACTCTCCGAAACAATCCGGATCGCAGGGTTTCGACCAGACCTTTCATTTTCTGAGGTCTCTCTTGCTGTCAGTTGCCGACACTTACCCGAGTACGCGCCTTCGGGTAAATGGGAGTGTGGCGCAACAACAGCTTCGCGAATTTCGCGTCGCGTGCACCAACACCTATAGGTGAGACCTTGCCGTTGAAGATCTTCGATCGCGTCCCGATATAGATGCAACCGTTCACTTTGGCGGAAAATCTCGCCATCCCAATTCAAGCCAATGCGCTCAAAGTCACGAAGCTGATAATTGTAATAGTCCTCCCTAACGGCTCCATCAAGATCTTCGAATCGCCACAGCAACTCTGCGCCCCCCGAGCGCGCGAACAGCCACGCCAAAAGCGCTGTACGAAGATTTCCCACATGAAATTCGCCAGTAGGGCTCGGCGCCCATCGACCTGTCACGAATCTTCTGCGAGTGCCTTCACGCCCTGAACACAACGTTGCATGTTC
>SGYJ01000060.1 GCA_004214275.1 Acidimicrobiales bacterium
TGATCGTTCTCCGCATTTGGCGTTCGGGCTCGGCGCGCATCACTGTCTAGGAGCGGCGCTGGCGCGCGCGGAGTTGCAAGAGGCCTTGAACTCGTTCTTAGACGCAGTCCCTGCCTATGAGTTAGCGTCCCCGGTTTCATGGAAGCCGTTGTCAATGGGAATATGGGGGCCCGACAAGCTTGAATTCAGAATCCTGGAAGAGCCTTCTGTCCGAGCAAGAATCCCAGCTAATGCCGCTGAGAAAACTGAACGTCAACGACAAGTCCTCGGTTCTGTAGCGCCTGACGCCGAAAACCATTGGATCCAGAAGGCGGATGTTGTTCGACAAAGGATCGTGGCGGGACTTCCGCGCTTGGTGAATGCACCGTCTTTCCCCCCAATTACTCGCCTACTGCACACCAGTCTTCGCTTCGGATGGGCGTTTTGCAGTTGGAGGTTGTTCGATCGGCGACGCTCACCAGACGCAAAACAACATGCTCTCTACAACAAATTGCGGCTAGCGGCGGAACGTTTAGGTCCGACCTACGTCAAACTTGCGCAGCTGATATCCGCAGCCGAAGGGGTGTTCCCTCAAGCCCTTGTTGACGAATGCGCGCGGTGCCGAGATCAAGCTAAACCTTCAAAATGGCGCAAAATTAAGCGAATAATTCGTAAGGATCTCGGGCCTTTGGATCAGTCTTTCGAGTCGTTCGATCGACAACCGTTTGCCGCTGCCTCAATCGCCCAAGTTCATGCCGCTGTTCTTAAGGATGGCTCTGAGGTTGTAGTCAAGGTTCAACGTCCAGCAATTCATAAGAAGGTTGTGCGCGATCTACGCGTTCTGGCTTGGATAGCCCCCCGATTGGTAGGAAAGATCCCGGTGGCAGCTCTTGCCAACCCTCCCGCTCTCGTGCAGTTATTCGCCGAGACAATTTCTGAAGAATTAGATTTCGAGCTGGAGGTCGCGAATTTGTTCGAAATTCGCCGGGCCTTAATGACCGGAGACAAGGGTCGGTGGATTGCCCCCGAACCAAACCTGGATATGACCACGACTCGAGTAATAGTCATGTCCCGTGTGTCTGGAACCCCCCTCACCCGATTAGATTCCGACCAACTCAGCGAACACGACGCTAGGGACCTCTTCAGGAACATGGTTGATGGTCTCTTGGAGGGAGCGGCCCTGCACGGTATATTCCACGGCGATTTTCATGCCGGGAATCTCTTCATTTTGGATGATGGAGTTATCGGCCTTGTCGACTACGGCATGGTCGGACGCCTCGACAATGAGAGGCGCGTGGCGTTCCTTCGATATGTGACAGGGCTGATGTCCGGCGACGTTCATACCCAGGTTTCCGCGGTCCGTGACCTGGGAGCCTTCTCCTCTGATGTTGATATCGACGAGCTAATCGAGAAATTACAACTGGATCGGGTCGATTTTGACCCCCTTGACCTTACGGAAGAGCAGTTCATATCGGAATTTCAGTCTTTGCTTAAGGAGCTGCTTGCTAGTGGTGCACGCATTCCCAAAGAGCTGATGCTTTTCGTGAAAAACTTTGCCTACCTCGCATCATTCATCCAAAAGATGGATCCCGATATGGATCTTCTGAGTGAGTTTTCTGCGATCAGCGCAGGATTTCTCACGAAACACGGATTTCGTGTCTCGGCTGAATTGGGACTAGCGCTCACCGATTTAGAGGTCTCCGAATCTTCTTTTCGGCGCGCAGCGGGCATTAAAGACGACATCGACGTACTGACATGGCGAGACCTGTCAGAGCGGAGAGAAGTGATGCAAAAAAGATTGACGAACAGTGACAGCGCTGTACGTGTTGGTTTACGGGGGGGTAGGGCATGAACAATGCCGAAGAAATGCTCAGTCTGAACGAGGCTGCCGAACGTCTCGGACTTCATTACATGACTGTCTACAAATACGTCCGCTCGGGCAAGCTGGCAGGCCACAAGAATGATGGCAGTTGGCAGGTCTCGGTATCGGACCTAGACAGTCTTTCCGAAGACCAACCCGCGCCACCAGGTCGAGGTCACCGCGCGCTGGGACAAAAATCTGGGCTCTTTCTTCAGGCGATCATTGCAGGAGATCAGTCTGGATCTTGGTCGGTAATCAGGAACGCTCTTGATAGTGGCGCGACCGTCGAAGACATAATTTGTGAAGTAATTGTGCCTGCTTTGCGATCCGTCGGCGAGGAATGGGCACTCGGTCGACTCCAAATATTTGAAGAGCATCGCGCGTCCAGCCTTGTTGTGGCGACGCTCGGACGGATGCAAGCCCTACCGCAACGCCGCGGTCGTCGACGGGGAAGTGTCGTCATAGCTTGCCCGCCCCAAGAAACCCACGGCCTGCCAGCAGCAATATGTGCGGAACTTATCCGCAGTCGCGGGTTCACTCCCGTCAATTTGGGAGCTGATAGCCCAGCAGAGACGATCGTCCAAGCTGCTGCTTCAAGTGATGAACTTGTCGCGATTGTTCTGAGTACCGTCAGCTCCACCCCTCAAACAGTGATTTTGGAAGTCGTCGAAAACCTGAATAAATCGCTCCCGGACATTCCAGTCATGGTCGGCGGAGTATGGCCGGACCTTCCCGCAAATGTTTTGTCGATCAACGGTTTTCCATCGATGCTGGAACAATTGGAACAGCTAAGTGCCTCCTGACGATTCACTAGTCGTCGTTACGGGAGCGACCGGCTACGTCGGTGGCCGATTAATTCCGCAACTCTTAGCGGCCGGATATCGGGTTCGCTGTGTGGCGCGCCGACCCGAACAGCTATCGGACCGTTTGTGGAAAGATCAAGTCGAGATTGTTCAAGCAGACTTATCAAAGCCAGATGAAGTTTCATTGGCTTTAAAAGACGCAACGAGTGCTTATTACTTGTTGCATTCGATGTCGTCATCTGATGATTTCGCCGAGGTCGAGTCTGCGATGGCATCGCAATTTTCGACCGCCGCAGAAGCAGAGGGACTTCGTCAAATCATCTATTTAGGGGGTTTGGGTCATGACGGGGCCGATAAGTCTGATCACCTTTCCAGTCGTCACCGAGTCGGACGCCTTTTAGCTGCAGGTAAGACTCCAGTGACCGAGCTGCGAGCAGCGGTCATTATTGGCTCTGGAAGCGCTTCATTTGAGATGCTGCGGTCCCTCGTCGAAGTGTTGCCCATCATGGTGGTTCCGAGATGGGTGTCACAGACGCTCTGCCAGCCAGTCGCAATCACCGATGTACTTGACGATCTTGTGCACGTGCTGAACAGACACGAATTTTACGGGAAGACAATCGATATCGGTGGCCCTGACGTTGTCACTTACCAAAATATGATGCACGCATACGCGCGTGTTGCAGGCCTCAGGCGTCGCATTATTTTGCCGGTACCGGTCTTGACACCGAGGTTGTCATCTCACTGGGTGAATCTCGTCAGCCCGTTGCCCATTCAGCTCGCCCGTCCACTTATTGACTCGCTAACCAGCGATGTCGTTGTTGCTGACCAAGGTCGAGGCTCCGCAAGCGAAGACCCGAACCGCAGTTTGGAAGAATCAATTGGCTATGCCATGTCCACAGTGCAAGGACAAGAGCTACCTACGCGCTGGAGCAATGACCGACGTACCAGCGACGAAGTAGGTGCTGCTGCACCTGACCCCAGCGACCCTTCCTGGGCTGGGGGACGAATCTTTGTCGATCAACGGCAACGTAACTCGGAGTGTGACGGTGCGTTGGTCATGGCAGTAGTGCGTTCGCTGGGAGGCAACACCGGGTGGTTGACCTTCAATTGGTTGTGGGCGTTGCGAGGTTTTGTTGACAAACTCCTCGGTGGTGTTGGGCTACGACGTGGCCGCCGTCACCCGACAGAACTGAGAGTCGGCGATCCGCTCGATTTTTTCGAAGTGGTTGAAGTTCAACCAGACCTATTGAGGTTGCGAGCAGAAATGAAAGTCCCCGGTCATGCGTGGCTTGAGTGGAGTGTCAGTGAGTCTGAAAATGGATGTGTGGTAGAGCAAAAGGCCGTCTTCGTGCCTCGCGGCTTATGGGGTCGTTGCTACTGGCTTGCATTGGTACCTGCCCACGCAGTCATCTTTAAACGGATGCTCAAAGCGATAGTGGACCGTGCTGAGTACGCATCCGACAAGCACCGTGGAAGACGAGAGTTTAGTGACTAAGAAAGCATCATCTTTAGGCATATTGATCGGTGTTGTTTTGATCGCGATCGTGGCGTTGGGCGGCTCTGACGGATCCTGGGATCGCTTTACGTTGCCACCGGTGGTGATCGGTGCAGCTGCGGCGCTTTTGTTGCAGTGGATCGGTTTTGTTTTTGCTTGGAAATTTCAGTCCGAGCGATTTTTTGATCTGATCGGTTCAGCGACCTTTGGAATGGTGGTCTTGGTCTCAGCGGTTTGTTCGCGAGCAAACCTCGGCTTATTAGATGTGTTGCTTGCTGTGGCTGTGGCAGTTTGGGCGTTTCGACTCGGATCGTTTTTGGTTACCAGAGTGCGTTTGGTTGGGTCCGATGTCCGCTTCGACGCTATAAAACGTGACTTCCTGTGGTTCTTGATGACGTGGACCTTGCAGGGTACGTGGGTGGTCGTCACCGCAGGCCCAGTTATGACCGTGGTTGGCGACGGCATCAGCCAACCCATCGGGATCCTCGAAACTTTAGGAATCGTTGCTTGGGTTATTGGTCTTGGTCTCGAAATAGTGGCAGACGAACAGAAGAAGAAATTTCGACAGGCGGGCAATGATTCCTTCATCCAAAGTGGTTTGTGGGGTAGGTCAAGGCACCCGAACTATTTTGGCGAAATACTGTTGTGGTCGGGCTTAGCGATGGCTGCCGTGCCCTCCCTGAGTGGGTGGCAGCTAGTTACCAGTGTCTCTCCGCTCTTTGTGTGGGCTCTTCTCATGAAAATTTCTGGTGCTCCAATGTTGGAAGCCAAATCAGATCGCCGTTGGGGAAATGATCCGGCATACCTCGAATACAAATCGAAGACCCCACTCTTGGTGCCCCGTTTAAGGTGAAGTGACATCCTCGTTGTTCGTGACCCAGTCGTCGACAATCGCCCACTGAGCGTCTAGCCACTGAACAAACTGAGTTTGGTTGACCTCCGACCTCGGAGTTCGCCACAGTTTGAATTTGAGCTGAGTCTGTAACGGAACAGCAGCGCGGAGCTGTTGAAGGGACGATATGTCGCTGATACCAACGTGGTTGCAGATGACTATGTCGGCATTTGATTCGGCAAGTGCGGCGAGTGTGCCAGCAGTTCGGGGCGGCAGCACCGAGCGCAGTTCGCTGGCTGATTTAACTCGCGTTGGCGCCGTTTCAGAAAGAGCAGCGATGGCTTTCGCTAGCTTTTCTGTAGAGAACCGCGTTCCTTCGGGGAAAATAATTAAAGCCTCATCGTCGGCCATGTCCCTTGCCAAAACCCCGATGTTGGTCAGCTCGTCTTTGTTGTCTAAGGAATCTCTGTCAACGAAATAGTTGGGTATTCGATGTCCAACAACATCGAGACACGGGTCACCCAAAAGCTGTTTTTTTAGGATAAACCGAGGACGCCGACCCTCTTTTAACAGAAGGGCGCCTGCAAGGAGGCCATCTCCCTGACTACCGTGGCGCGCCAGGATTATTAGTGGCCCTTTCTGTCGCAAGCAATCGACTCCTTCAACGCTCCAGCGAAGGCGTATCGTGTGCTTCGCCCCGGCAGCTAGGCCACTTGACCACAGTCGCTGCAGATGGCTATGCCATCGCCGAGATCTGTTGCTGCTCAGTTGTTTGAAAGGGGCGAAAACTAGCCACAAAGCCATTGCGGCTGTGACCCCAAGGAACTCCATTGCGAGCCACCAGGCACCAAACAGTATGAGTCGGGTGTTTGAAAAGGCTTTCGCAGTCAGAAGGTCAGTCAGAATTGCGAGTAGCAACAGAACGGGCAGAAGGAGCCATACGACGATGAATGCTGTTATGAGACCCGGAATAGTTTTAATGCGGCGGGCCCATTTGGCTGCCGCAGTTGATTCTCCGGCTGAAAAGGTGAAGCTCGATACGCTTTGACCTGCAACTGGTGGGCTCATGGTTGAAATGGATAGCAGTTCTTAGGTGGCAGACAAAACTCAAGAAGGCTTTTTTGAGGCGTTAGCAAGACGGCGACCTTTGAAAATCTCGATACTTTCGTGATGGTCAACTATCGGAAGCGGATAGCCAGTTTCTTGCCGCACCGCGATTGAGGGATCAACTGCGTCAGCGGCGCTTAGATCAGAGAGTTCCGGAATCCATCTGCGGATGTATTTGGCGTCCTTGTCGAATCTCTTTGCTTGGGTGGTTGGGTTGAGTACGCGATGGGGGTTGTTATCAGTACCGGTACCTGCCACCCACTGCCAGTTGAGGTAGTTGTTAGCCACGTCACCATCTATGAGCTGTGACATGAAATAGTCGGCCCCGAGTCGCCAATCATGGTGAAGGTTCTTAATGAGACACGATGCGGTAACCATTCTCAGTCGGTTATGCATAAGGCCCTCCGCCCGTAGCTGACGCATCCCTGCATCTACGAGAGGAAATCCTGTTGTTCCGTCGACCCATGACTTATATACGTCATCGTCGTAGTCCCATTCGTCGCCTCGATTTCGGTAATCCTGGCGTGAGGCGTCGGGACGTGCATTGAGAATCTGGGAGTAGAAATCTCTCCAGGCGACTTGTCTTATGAAAGCCTCGGAACCGGGCACGTTCCTGGATAATTCAACGAGTCGCAGGGGCGAAATGCAACCGAAGTGCAGGTATGGCGACAACAGCGACGTCCCGTCAATTGACGGTGTATCGCGCATTTCTTCATATTGATGAACACCGGTTCGCAGCCAATGCTTGAGTCGTTCCAACCCGTGAGTCTCGCCGCCTACTAGATCTGTATGCGAGTGCTCAATTCGACGTGAACCCTGAGGAATGAATGACGTATGGGCGGCATCAATCCCACGCAGGGTTTTTGGTGAACCCAAAGGTGGTCGTTTTGGAGCTGTAAGCCAGGAGCGCCAGTAGGGCGTGAAGACTTTGTACTCGCCCCCTCCGGCAGGTTGGATGTCTCCTGGTGGAAGGGCTGTCACTCCTGGGTGTCTTTGAAACTCAATATTTTGCGATGCACACCAATTTCCAAGGTGATCGAGCCGGCGTTTGGCATAGCTGCTGTAATCATCAGCGATGTGCAAATTTGTGGCTTGTAGTTCGTGTGCCCGGTTTTGAATCTGTTCAGACCAGTTTCCACGCGCTATCTCAAGGCTGGCGCCTAGGTCGTCCAAGGAGTTCGCGAGATCATCGAGACATTGTTGGAGAAAAGCTTGGCGTCTGTGCGAGGCAGTGGAAGCGTTTGCTATTTGGTCGTCCATAACGAACATGCATGAAATGGGACCTTCGGCTGCAGCTGCGCATAGAGCCTGGTTGTCGTCGACCCTCAGATCTCTGGTGAAGATCATTAAAGAGGTCACGACACGTGACTGCTATGAGGGGGAGGTTGACTGCTTGTCCAGGTCGATGACCGTTGAGTCGAAAGTTTCACGAGGCGGGATTCAACGCTTGGTCGCTCGCTACTTCGTTCAAGGCCTTTGCGATGGCTCGCCGTGCGCTTTCAGCGGACACGCCTACAAGTTCACCTATTTCGATGAATGTTTTCTCGACGCCGTCATCCAAACCGAACCGGTGCCGAACCATTTCCCGCACCTTCGGCCTCATTTTCGCAAGCGCTTTTCCTACCAGTTGCTGATGGTGCCATTCAGTTACCAACTCGTCTGGAGTTTGTTCTGTAGACGCAAGTATTGCGTGGAGATCCTTATCTCCGTCTTCGACCATGGGGACGTCCAAGGAGGCGACCTTGGTAAGCGCGTTGATCCTATGCATGTCCACGGAGAGTTCCGGTGACGTGGCGTCCGCTTCGCGAAGCTGTCTGCGGAGCGCGCTGTGCGTATCAGCGGGAATCCGGATCAAGTTGCTGTGTTGATCGATCAAGCGATTAATTGCCTGCCGAATCCAGAATGTCCCGTACGTCGAAAATTTGAATCCTTTGCGGCCGTCGAACTTTTCGACTGCATGCTCAAGCCCGATGTTGCCTTCCTGGATCAGATCCTCGAGTTCCAATGAGCCCGGCACCGGGTATTTTTTTGCGATGCTGACTACCAGGCGAAGATTGCAAAGAATGAAGCGCTCTTTCGCACGGGCGCCTTTCTTCACCAGACGTTCTAGTTGCCGCAATTCTTTGAGGTCTCGGTAGTCACCGACTTCCATCCTCTGTGATGCTTCACGCGCCTTGCGAATTTGATCGGCCAGATCGACCTCGTCGGCTTTGCTGAGTAGTTCGTGCTGGCCAATCTCATTTAGGTACAGGTTTAGGGTGTTGGGTGCAGCTGTGTTCATTTTCAGCCTTTCACGCGAATAAGAGAGTTACGGTCGGTGTGGTTCAGCTTCTTGCCGAGGTTGGCCATCTCGAGAACTGTGTTTGATTCGTAGCTCCAGCTGTCCGCAGTGACGGAAAGCTTGACTTCATAGCTCTCGGAGCGAGCCTGTTGATCTAAATATGAGTTGCTGAGGATGCCGTTTGTGGTTGATCCCCGCTCAGCTGTCAGCAGGAATTCTGTGGCGGTTGGCGGCACCTGGCCGGAAGCGATGATTACGGATCCTCGAGGCACCATGAAACAACGGCTGAGGATGTGCGCCACTGGGTCATATAACCAGTACCCGATTTCCGTGTGGAATGGGTCGTCGTCGAGTTCTGTCATTCTCCACGCAGCCATCCTGTAGTCAAGTCCGTAGAGGCTTTGAGAGCCGTTATCGACTGGTCCGAACGGTTTGAATTGAACGGTCTCGTAATAAGGGGTGTCCCCGGTGGCGCCTTCTTCGTGGTGGAAGGAGAAATCTAGGCCGTCAGAGCCTTCCCACTCCCCGGCGAGATTTGCTAGGGGGCCAAATAGATCTTGGGATACTTCGTGCAGTTCCATGTTCGCTCCTATGCGTGGTTGGTGGATCGGTGAGGCAAGAGATTGTCGATGTGTTGCCAGTTCACGACGTTGCGGAGGACCGCTTCTAAATATTCGGGTCGACGGTTTTCGTAGTCGAGGTAATAGGCGTGTTCCCAAACGTCAATGGTGAGTAATGGTTTGCAGATTGAGAGGTTGGGTAGATCTGCATTCGCTGTAGTAGTTATCTGCATGCCCGATCCGTCGTGGACGAGCCATGCCCAGCCCGAGCCGAATTGCGACGCTGCGGCTTGAATGAGCTGGGTTAAGAAGTTATCTGTTGAACCAAAAGAGGCATCGAATTCTGCTTGAAGTTCAGGGGACGGTGCTCCAGGGGTAGGGGAGAGCGACTGCCATAGGAACTCGTGATTCCATACCTGCGCCGCGTTATTGAACATCGCCCCGTGAGAGTCGTTAATCACCTCCAAAAGAGGACGACTGTCGCCGTCGAGCATGTTGTTTAGGTTTTTGACGTAAGCCGCTTGGTGGCCTCCGTGGTGGAGGCGGACTGTGCGTTCGCTAATGAACGGTTGGAGCGCTGAGGCTTCAAAGGGTAGGGGTGCGAGTTCGATTGTCACGATGGTCCTTTCCAACGGTATTCTAGTGGTTGATCATATATTTAGCACTAAATTAAATGGCAAAAAATGTGTGGTTTCCTTTATTGGGAGTTATCGAGTTTCGACCTGTTCCTTGAGTTGTGTGAGGTTCCTGTTCCACACCCATCTGAGTATCGGTCGAGCTGCTATTTCTCCGAGGCGCCCTCCGAGGTACCACGGGAATTTCAGGCTTTCAGCCCAGCGGAAAACGGTTCGATCAGGGCCACATGTTTCTAGAGAGAACTGACCCCATCCACTGACGATTCCTTGGTGACTGACGCCCATCAGTTTGTTGTCCTCCCAGGCCGTAATTTCCATCTTGTCGACTAGCCGGAATGGCCCGATCTTGGTGTCGCACTCGAAACGAGCTCCGGTGCCAGACGCAGCGGCGGAGGTGATGCGGATCGCATTGGCATCGAGCATCCACTCGGTGTGACTTTCGATGTCTTTGACGTATGACCAAACCTCGGACGGTGGACGTCTGATAGTTATTGCTACGTCAATTGGTTGTTTGTTTTTCATGATTTGTTCAATTCAGGGTTTGGTAAACGATGAGGGCTCCGCAGGGGATCCTTAGACTCCAAGCGATCGTGCGAGCCCAGTTGATTTGAATCAACCTTGGAATGAGGTGAGACATTCCCTGGGCGATGCGCGAATGAAGCGGAACGGCCTGGAAGATTGTCACGCCGACCGCTACCAGCAATAAAATAAATGGTACTAAAGCCACAAATAACAGGCTTTGGGGGACTATCACCAGGAGCAAGGAACTGCTGATGACCTCAACAATCATAGTGGGACCCACGACTCGAGTAATGAGGCTTTGGTGTCGAAGCGCCACCCTCGCAATCGAAGCATCCGGTACCTCACCAAGGAGCGGGTAGTGAACTATTTGGATTACCCACAGAACTCCGGCCATAAAGGACGCCGCCGCTAGGGCCACAAGTGCGAGAAGGGGCGTCACAAGCACGTCACTCTTCGGAGCTGGCCGTGTCCGCACTGCCAGAGAGCGGAGGTTCTACCCGGGTGTACCCAGGTTGAGGAACAAATTCGCCCGCCGGAAATTGGCTTGGCGCACGATTACCGAAGGCGAGGTCCTTACTGGAGGCATCCCGACCGCTGGCATATGCGGTGAGCAACACGGCCCATACGGTAAGACCAAACATCGAGGCACCGATGCTCATTAAAAGGGTCTCGCTCATCGGTCGCGCCGATCGTCTGTGAGGACCAAGGTCCCGAGAGAGTGAATCGCCGGCACCCACAGCCCGACAAAGATCCCTTGATCTTTAGACCCGCTGAACCAAAGAGCTACGGAAAGGACCAAAGAGAGAAAGCCTGCTGTCAGAAACAGAATTTTTGGCTTCGAGAAGCCAATTGAGGTTGTTGTCCACTTGAGACGCATTAAGAATCCTTTGATTAGTACTAAACATATTTAGCACTAAATATAATACTGGCGCATTCAGGAGATCCACCCGACGCGCGCTTTAATTTTCAAAACCTCAAAAACCTGGTAGATAGCACTATCCGGTACTGGGATGGGGGCAGAAGACCAGGGACTATTTTGAGTATCTGAATTCCGGCTTGACATATCTGCAACACTTGCGAAATGCGTCCGAACCCCGTAAAAACTGACTTGGCAAACGGCGAGACTCATTACGGCACCATGGTGTTCGAATTCCTCAGCGCCGGGTTGCCTCAAATACTCCAAAACGCCGGTTCAAGCTTTGTCTTCTATGACATGGAACACAGCGGCTTTTCGATGGAGCAGATGAAATTTCAATTGGCACTATGTCGCGGTCTAGACATAGTGCCTC
>SGYJ01000061.1 GCA_004214275.1 Acidimicrobiales bacterium
CAACCTCGGAGCGCGTTTCGATGACCGGGTTACTGGGAACACTGAATTTTTTGCGCCTGATGCCAAGATCATTCATGTAGATATAGATCCCGCCGAGCATGGCAAAGTTCGACTCCCTGATGTAGCGATACAGGGAGACGCGCTCCACGCCCTAGAGGCATTAATTGAGGAATATGAAACTTCGGGTGGGTCCGAGGTCGACCGCTCGGAATGGAAATCAACCATCAGCGGTTGGCAAGAGCAGCATCCTCTGCAGTATGAGCAAGCTGATAGTGGTTTCCCGCTAAAGCCTCAGTTTGTGCTTGAACAACTGCGAGACAACACGCCAGATGACACCATCGTGGTGGCCGGGGTCGGTCAGCACCAGATGTGGGCAAGTCAATTTTGGAAATTTGACCACCCGTACACGTGGGTTAATTCGGGGGGTCTTGGGACTATGGGGTTTGCCGTGCCTGCTGCAATTGGGGCGAAGGCAGGCCAACCAAATAGGACAGTGTGGGCTATTGATGGTGATGGATGTTTCCAAATGACCGCACAGGAACTAATTACCGCGGCAGCTGAGAACATTCCCGTCAAGATTGCAATCTTGAATAATGCCTACCTGGGCATGGTTAGACAATGGCAGGAGTTATTTTATGATGAGCGCTACAGCGAGGTTTACTTAAGTCCAGACCACCCTGACTATGTCGGTTGGGCGGAAGCGATGGGATGTGCGGGTATTCGAGTTGAGTCCGCTGAAGAAGTGCTATCTGCGATCGAGAAAGCAAATGCAATAAATGACCGACCCGTTGTCATCGACTTTCGGGTGGACGCATTCGAGAAGGTTTATCCGATGGTTCCTGCCGGAGGATCAAACGACGACATTATTCTTGGGCCAGAAGGTGACGCTGATGCCAAGGCAAAGGGTTCGGCGCCTTCATGACAGACGCAGCTGCCGCCAAGGGTGAGCAGAACCTCCACATTTTGTCGGTTCTGGTTGAGAATAGGTTCGGGGTCTTGGCTCGAATAGCCGGGTTATTTAGTCGACGGGGTTTCAATATTTTCTCCCTTGCCGTCGCACCGACTGATGACCCGTCACGAAGTCGAATTAGCATCGTCGTAGATGTCCACAACACTGATGCAACGCAAATAGCCAAGCAACTCGACAAGCTGGTGAATGTTTTGGATATCACCGAGTTGCAGCCTGGGTCTTCGGTCGAACGAGAGTTGATGCTTGCTCGGGTCGCGTCAAATGATGCTGAGGCTATGCGACAAGTAATTGATCAGTTCGGGGGCTCCGTGGTCGATTCAAATGAAGAAGAATTAATAGTCAGTGTCCACGCCGACCCAACTGAGCTTGATCTTTGCGAGACAGCGTTGCGTAAATTCGGAATTATCGAGCTTCAACGAACGGGACGGATTGCACTAGGCCACCTTGGTGGCTGAGAATTACTCTAAGAAACGAACGGATCTCAAGCCGAAAAGCGGCTTTTGCTAATTAGGAGCACATTGATGCCAGCCACCATTTATTACGAAAACGATGCGGATTTGAGTCACCTTGCTAACCGAACTGTCGCAATTATGGGTTACGGCTCACAAGGACATGCCCATGCTTTAAACCTTCGTGACAGTGGGGTTGCCGTCGTAGTAGGTCTTCGCGAAGGGTCATCTTCAACCGCGAAAGCCGAGGCTGAAGGACTCCCAGTGCTCAGCATCGCTGAGGCAGCTCAAAGGGCCGACGTGATGATGATGGCCCTTCCTGACACGGAACAGGCATCCATTTATTCAGAACACATCGCACCAAACTTGTCGGCCGGAAATGCCATAGCTTTCTCTCACGGCTTTAATATTCACTTCGACCAAATTCAGCCTCCTGATGATGTTGATGTATGGATGATTGCTCCCAAGGGTCCTGGTCATAACGTTCGTCGAACGTACGCTGAAGGTGGAGGAGTTCCCGCCCTTGTCGCTATTCATCAAGATGCGACAGGTAATGCATTAAATGACGCTCTTGCTTATGCCAAGGGAATCGGTGGCACCCGAGGCGGCGTTTTGACTACCACGTTCGCCGAAGAAACGGAGACAGACTTGTTCGGTGAACAAGTTGTGCTCTGCGGTGGTTTGACGGAACTAATTCGCGCCGGATATGACACTCTCGTTGAGGCCGGATATCAGCCTGAGTCCGCGTACTTCGAAACCTTGCATGAAGTGAAACTCATAGTGGACTTTATCTATGAAGCCGGAATAGCGGGTATGCGGTATTCGATATCGACTACTGCTGAATACGGTGACTTAACTCGAGGTCCGCGAATTGTTACCGATGAAACTCGTGCAGAAATGAAGCGCATCCTTGCAGAAATTCAAGATGGTACTTTCGCGAACGAGTGGATTGAAGAGAATAGAAACGGCCTCCCGAACTACAAGCGTCTCGTAGAGGAAGGCAAAGAACATCCGATTGAAGCTGTGGGAGCCGAACTGAGGGCAATGATGCCTTGGATAACGGCGGGAAAACAGGATGTAACTGAAGCTTCAGGTGGCGACGTCAAATAAACGAACCGGAGTTCATTAGTTTCAATGCTGCCTGTTGGACGACCAAAGCTCTAGTGACGTGGCAGAGCCGCTAGTCACGCCCATAGCCGCGCCCCATCGGGGCTCCCTTCTTGTCGCAACACCGCAATTGGAGGATCCGAACTTTCGTCGATCAGTCATATTGATGATCGAACACGGCCAGGAGGGGTCTTTAGGCGTCGTCCTTAACCGTCCTTCGACGGATTCACTGGAAACGCTCCTTCCGACTTGGTTGAGATCGGAGGTGTCCTCTCCGACAGTTTTCGTGGGCGGACCGGTTCAGCCGGATGCTTTGCTGGCCTTGCTGCCCACATCTTCTGCTGTGAGTGGCTCAAGCAAGATAAGCGAGCAAATCTCGATGTTGAATCTTGAAGCAGGTATGAGTTTGACCGAAATAGATATAGACAAAGTTCGCTTCTACTTTGGATACGCAGGGTGGAGTCCGGGCCAACTGCGTCTGGAGATAGAAGAAGGGGCCTGGTGGACTTTCGACTCGACACCCGACGAGTTGACGTGTGATCCTTCTGAATGCTGGCAAACTGTGTTGGCCCGACAACGGTCAGCGGCAAGACTGCTCTCGATTTACCCCGACCAGTCGTATATGAATTGACTCAGGGGTTGAGAAACAATTTTTAGCCATGTGACTAGCTGACAATATTGACGAGATCATGTCGCTTCGGACTCGCTAATTCAAAGCATCCACGATGTAGTCGATGCAAGCGCACAGGGCCTCAACATCCTCAGGGTCTACCGAAGGGAACGTAGCTAGCCGCAATTGATTTCGGCCAAGTTTTCGGTACGACTCGGTGTCGATGATGCCGTTAGCTCGAAGGACAGCGCTGACCGTATCCGCGTCGACCCCTTCGAAGTCGACTGTGCAGACGACGGGGGATCGCTGGTCAGCATCTAGTACAAATGGTTGAGCAAAAGAACGGTCGGTCGCCCATCGGTAGATGATCCCGCTGCTTTGCAAGCATCGTTGTTCGGCCCACAGGAGTCCGCCGGAGTTATTGATCCAATCGACCGTTTCTGCCGCTAAGAAGATCGTTGCGAGGCTCGGAGTGTTGTAGGTCTGTTGTTGCCGAGAGTTTGCGAGGGCGATGCCTAGATCCAGCCCAGCAGGAGACCAACGATCAGCAGAAGACAGTCGTTCGATCCGTTCAAGAGCCGAAGGGGAACAAGCAGCGAGCCATAGACCGCCGTCCGAAGCGAGCGCCTTTTGGGGCGCGAAATAGTAACAATCGACTTCGTTTGGATCCCAGGAAATAGCTCCGGCCGCAGATGTCGCGTCAACGAGCACTAACCCGTCATTACTTGGTCGAGCTAACGGTGCCATTACACCTGTAGAAGTTTCATTGTGGGTAAGTGCGTACGTGTCGACATTCGAAGAGACGGCTGAAGGACAAGTGCCCGGTTCACTGCTAATTATTTCGGGGTCCCCTAGGTGCGGCGCTTTTTGTACAACTGTTGCGAATTTTGAAGAAAATTCCCCGAAAGCTAAGTGCTGACTTACTGATTCGATTAGGCCGAAAGAAGCTGCGTCCCAGAACAGAGTTGTCCCACCGTTCCCTAAAATAATTTCCCAATCGGCCGGTAGTTGGAACAAACTAGAAAGACCATTTCGAAGTCGCGACACATGATCTCTAACGGTTTTCTGCCGGTGGCTAGTGCCGAGATAGTTAGGAGCGAGCTCAAAAAGGGCGCTGATAGCGTCCTGTCGAACTTTCGACGGACCCGATCCGAAACGGCCATCTTTAGGAAGTAATCCGGCGGGAAGAGAAATTGAAGTTTCGGTCGCGCTCATCGCCTGCCACTATGTCGGTGGGCCATTTGAGTTAGGTCCCAAGCCTTTAGGAGCCTATCCGTGAATAACAGAGTTTCGTCCGCTGTCGGACAGATCGCCGAATCCGCGACGCTAGCCGTTGATTCGAAGGCGAAAGCCCTAAAAGCTGAGGGACAGAACGTCATCGGGTTCGGAGCTGGAGAACCTGATTTCGCGACGCCGCCTCACATAGTCGAGGCTGCTGTCGCTGCGTGTGGAGACACCAAATATCACCGTTACTCGCCTGCAGGCGGACTTCCTGAATTAAAGAAAGCC
This sequence comes from Acidimicrobiales bacterium, assembly GCA_004214275.1. Lineage (GTDB taxonomy): Bacteria > Actinomycetota > Acidimicrobiia > Acidimicrobiales > Poriferisodalaceae > MedAcidi-G3. The sequence goes on from SGYJ01000061.1 coordinate 4,646, forward strand.
TTGTCTGAAAAGACGGTTCGTGATTCTGGGCTGGAGCTTGATCCGGCTCAATTCTTGGTTACTAACGGAGGAAAGCAGGCGGTCTTTAACACGATGATGAGCCTCATTGACCCAGGAGATGAAGTAATACTCCCGGCCCCATATTGGACGACGTATCCAGAGTCGATTCGAATGTTTGGAGGGGTCCCAATAGAGGTACTCGCGGGCGCAGATCAGGGTTTCCGGGTGAGCGTGGAACAACTCGAGACGGCAAGAAGTACAAAAACGAAGGCACTCATCTTCGTCTCGCCATCAAACCCGACGGGCGCTGTATATCCGAAAGAGGAGATCGAAGCGATCGGACGATGGGCTGCCGATAACGGCATATGGGTCATTACCGATGAGATATATGAGCACCTTGTATATGGAGAAACACAACATCATTCCATGCCAGTGGTTGTGCCAGAGATCTTGGATCGATGTGTCGTCTTGAACGGAGTAGCCAAGACATATGCGATGACGGGATGGCGAGTTGGTTGGATGGCCGGCCCCCCTGACATCATCAAGGCAGCCTCAAATATGCAGAGCCATGCAACCTCCAATGTCTGCAACATTGCCCAAGTTGCGGCGACAGCGGCACTTAGCGGAGGTCTTGAGGATGTGGCCGCTATGCGCGCAGCGTTTGATGAGCGCAGAGTCACTATTCACAGGATGCTGAATGAAATCGAGGGAGTGGAGTGCCTTGAACCGGAAGGAGCGTTCTATGCGTTTCCTTCACTCAACGGATTGTTGGGTCGCGGCGTAGCAGGGCGTGACGCCGAAACGACCATGGACCTCGCAACCATTATTTTGGAAGAGGCGAAGGTTGCGTTTGTGCCCGGTGAGGCCTTCGGAGCACCCGGATACGCTCGTTTCTCGTTTGCTTTGGGAATAGAGGACTTAGTAGAGGGAATAAGCCGAATAGGCGAACTGGTTTCTAACTGACATGGCGAAAGTATTGATCACGGAAAAACTTGCGGAGACGGGGCTGGAACTTCTGCGAGCCCGAGGTCACGACGTTCAAGTACACCTAGACCTCTCTCCGATAGAGCTCCGGTCAAGCATTGCTGAGGTTGACGCTTTAATTATCCGTTCAGCAACCGAGGTTGACGCCGAACTTCTGGATGCAGCAAAACGGTTGCAGGTTGTTGGACGAGCTGGAGTTGGCTTAGACAATGTGGATACAGCAGCCGCCACTTCCCGTGGAATTTTGGTTTGTAACGCCCCGGAATCGAATGTGGTATCAGCAGCTGAACATTCGGTCGGCTTGCTGTTAGCCCTTGCTCGCAATATTGCTCAGGCTCACGGGGCATTAGTTGAGGGACGCTGGGAGCGGAGTCTTTGGACAGGGGTCGAATTACTTCACAAGACCATTGGAATAGTTGGCCTTGGGCGAGTAGGTCGGTTAGTAGCACAACGTCTCAGCGGTTTCGACGTGCAGATTCTTGCATTCGATCCATTCGTTAGTTCTGAATCGGCGCGTGAGGTCAACGTTGAAATGGTAGGTCTCGATGAACTGTTAGCGCGGTCAGACTTCGTGACTGTGCACCTACCAAAGACCGAAGACACAGTTGGTTTGTTTGACGCCTCAAGATTTACAAAATTCAAACAAGGTGCTTTCTTAGTGAATGCAGCTCGCGGAGGGGTAGTCGTCGAAGAGGACCTGGCCGATGCACTGGATAAGGGCCATCTCGCCGGAGCAGCTCTTGACGTGTTCGATACCGAACCCAAGTTGACTTCACCCTTGTTTGGTAGAGCTGATGTGGTCGTCACTCCGCATCTAGGAGCGAGTACCGACGAAGCTCAAGATCGGGCTGGCTTCACTATCGCCGAACAGGTGGCCCTAGCTCTTGATGGAGATTTTGTTCCGTTTGCGGTCAACATTGCAGCTGAGGAGGCATCTGATGCGTTGCGTCCCTATCTAGGGATCGCTGAACGACTCGGGTCGTTCTTTAGCGGGTTGGTCAGTGAACTCCCAAGTGAAATCGAAGTGAAGGTGGCGGGTGAGATCGGTGGCTATGACACCAAGATCCTGATTCTGTCGACGCTCCGCGGAATTCTCGATAAATCGTGTGAAGGTCCGGTCACTTTCGTCAACGCGTTCCAACGGGCCGAGGAACTCGGCATTGTCGTGAACGATTCGAGTGCTCGCGATGCGGGAGAATTCCGCAACCTTATTGAAGTGCGTGGAGGATCTCATGCGGTAGCGGGGACCCTTGTCCGCTCAGCAAATGAGCCACGCATCGTGATGATTGACGATCATTCAGTCGAAGTGCCGTTGGCGAATCACATATTGGTGATCAGAAATGATGATCTCCCTGGGATGATCGGAACGGTAGGAACCATCTTGGGTAAGGCGGATGTCAATATTTCGTTTATGGGCTTGGGACGCGATGGAGCAGGAGATCACGCCCTGATGGCGTTGGCATCGGATCATTCGATAGCCGAAGAGACCCTCGAAACTTTGAGGTCTGAGAATGGGATCCAGTCAGCTTCAGTAGTCGAACTCTAATAGCGACTCTTAGGGACAATTGTTAGCGGGTACTCGGAAGCCACCCTGATCGCTCAGTTTCGTAACCATCGATCGAATCTTCGCTTCGGAGAGTGATTCCGATGTCGTCAAGTCCTTCAAGGAAACGTTCCCTCGTAGCGTCGTCCATTGGAAAGTCTTCCTCTAGTCCTATCGCTGGAACCAGCACCTTTAGTCGTTCGACATCAACAGTCACTGATAGGCCTGGATCTTCGTGGAGCGCCGCTCTCAGTCTAGAAGCCCCATCTTCGCTGATTTGACACGGAATCAACCCGTTCTTTGTCGAGTTGTTTCTAAAAATGTCGCCAAACCGGGGAGAGATCACGGCCATGAATCCGTAATCCATGAGCGCCCAGACCGCATGTTCGCGTGATGACCCAGTTCCAAAGTTGGAACCTGCCACCAAGATTGACGCACCAGCATAATTTTCATCGTTAAGGATAAAATCTCGCTCGTCTCGCCACTCCGAGAACAATCCCTTTCCGAACCCGGTGCGCTCGACTCGTTTCAGCCAATCGCTTGGGATGATTTGGTCGGTGTCAACGTCACTTCGGTCAAGAGGCACCGCCCGTCCTTCATGTACTCGAACTGCTTGCATTACTGGTCCTCTTTCAGTCCAAATCGTTCGGGGTTGCGAAAGTGCCGGCAATAGCGCTTGCCGCAGCTACCGCGGGTGAGACGAGGTGTGTTCTTCCGCCCCGACCCTGCCTACCTTCGAAGTTCCGGTTTGAGGTTGACGCCGAGCGTTCACCTGGCTCCAACTTGTCGGGATTCATAGCCAAACACATTGAGCAGCCTGGTTCACGCCAGTCAAAGCCAGCATCCTTGAACACTTGGTCAAGTCCCTCTGCTTCGGCTTGAGCTTTAACTTCGAAAGAACCTGGAACTACTAGTGTCCGAACCCCCTGCTTTACCCTTCTGCCCTCAGCGACCTGAGCAGCTAGACGAAGATCCTCGATCCGAGAGTTGGTGCAGGACCCGATAAAGACGGTGTCTACTGAGACGTCACTCAGCTTGGTACCAGCTGTCAAACCCATGTATTCCAAAGCCCTTTCAGCGGTCCCCGCCTCCACTGGATCTGAATAATTATCGGGTCCTGGGATTGGCGCGCTAATGGGTATGACATGCGCAGGATTCGTGCCCCAGGTGACGTGGGGTTCCAGTCGAGTTGCGTCGATGTCGACTGACTTGTCGAAGACAGCATCGTTATCTGTTGCCAAAGTGCTCCATTCAGTCACTGCTTCATCCCAGTCTTTTCCTTGAGGAGCATGCGGTCGACCTTCCAAGTAAGAGAAGGTCACTTCGTCCGGAGCTATTAGACCGGCCTTGGCGCCTGCCTCGATTGACATGTTGCATACAGTCATTCGTCCCTCCATTGACAAGGCCCGTATCGCTGAACCGCGATATTCAATGATGTGACCGATCCCACCACCGGTTCCTATCTGCCCGATAATGGCTAAGACGATGTCTTTGGCAGTCACACCTGCAGGGATTTCACCTTCGACGTTAACTGCCATCGTGCCAGGCCGACTTTGGGGAAGAGTCTGGCTAGCTAATACATGCTCTACCTCGGACGTACCGATCCCAAAAGCTAGAGCTCCGAATGCGCCGTGAGTTGAAGTGTGGCTATCGCCGCACACCACAGTCATCCCCGGCAAAGTGAGACCTTTCTCCGGTCCGATGACGTGGACTATGCCCTGACCCGGATGACCCATTGGGTACAGCTGGATGCCAAACTCCTCACAGTTCTCTCGTAGTACCTCAACCTGTTTTTTGCTGACCTCGTCTGCAATCGGCAGATGAATATCCTCGGTAGGGACATTGTGATCCTCAGTAGCTACTGTCAAGTCGGGTCGACGGACATTTCTGCCGTTCATCCTTAAACCATCGAAAGCCTGGGGGGAAGTCACCTCGTGAATGAGGTGAAGGTCTATGTACAACAGATCGGGTAGACCGTCACCGCTCCGCACTACGTGACGTTCCCATACCTTGTCGCTAAGGGTCTTACCGGACATCTAGATCCTTTGTTTTCGTGCTACCGCGCCACTAGGGCACTACATCACTGTGTCAGTCCGCGCCTGCCTCAGTCCAGTTGGACTTTGTTAAGACATCTGTAATTGCTGATAAAAGTGCCTCTCGGAACTCTTGAGGTTTACCAACACAGGCCGTGTGGCTGCCCTCAACTTCATGACTGGTCGCCCCCGGAATCACTTCAAGCATGTCTCGTTGTCGCGATACGGACACAACTTCGTCACTTGTGGTTATGACTGCCGACACAGGAACATCAATTGTTCGAAGCCAGCGTCGACTGTCGAACAATCCGATGCGGTGACCAGCCTGAATTAGCTTCAGCGGATCATGGCGACGTAACTCGCCAATGGCCCACTGGCGAAGATCTTTACCCGACTTTCCTGTGAGAAGCTGACTACCAATCAATTGTCGCAGTGCCCTAGGGACTACCTTGGCGGCTTGAGCCAAAGTGCCGATCACAGCGAACCGAACGTGGTCCTGCTTCGTAGTGCTGAAAGAAGCGGCCGTTGCGCACATCACAAGACCTAATACTCGTTTTGGATGTCGCCTCCAGATGAGTTGAGCGATTGGCCCACCCATTGAGTATCCGACAGCTATGACACGATCTATTCCAAGTTCATCGAGAAGGGCGACAGCATCATCAGCGCAATCGGTTAAACGAAAAGGCCTTCGGGATCGGATACCGCGACCATGGCCACGGTGATCTAGAGCGACCAAACCGTACTTCCCCTCTAAGGCTGAATAGCTGCTGTACCAATTGAGGTCAGCTGTCGCCGTCCAGCCGTGAAGCAGCAGAATTGTTGGAGCGCCGGGCGGGGCTTCGACTACGCGCGCGAAGGTACGTCCACGCCCTGGCAGTTCATAGTGACGTCCGCGCGGTAGAACTAAACGGTTTTGTTGATCGTCTTGCTGCGAAGCTTCTCTAGGAGCAATTGCTGCGTCACCGCTCATCGAAAATCGTTATGCCTCGATCGCGATGATCTCGACAGACAAAGAGCCCGCCCCCGCCTCGTACTCAACTACTTGGCCGACGATGCCACCCTCAAGGGCTTGACCCATCGGAGAACCGGGTGAAATGACTTCAATGCCATCAACACGTTCCTCTATAGAGCCGAAAAGATATTTTTCTGTTGTCTCTTCACCCTCGAAACGGATTTCCACTACGACACCGGGGTTGACTGAATCACTCGATGTTTGCACGACAATTTCACAATTTTCAAGGACCGAAGCGAGATGGAGGATCCGCCCCTCCATTTTCCCTTGCTCCTCTTTCGCGGCGTGGTAATCGCCGTTTTCTGATAGATCTCCAAGTAACCGCGCCTCTTCGATCTTGTCGGCAATGTCGATCCGGCCGCGGGTTGTGAGATCTTTGAACTCAGCGGCGAGACGAGCATGGGCTTCAGGAGAAAGGTGTTGCAGTTCAGCCACCCCTAAAGCGTATCGAATTCGGCTTGACGTGTGAACTGCACCCTAGGTTTCTGCCAGCAGTTCAGTAATCAGTTTGACGTAGCGCTCTAAGTTGCCGACAATGGAGGTTGTGAGGGCATACCTGACCGCCATCATTATTTCGTAGCGCACACGTTTAACGTGTGCGCTTATTGACCGTCCCTCGGGGGCGGTCTTTGCCTTTAATAGGG
>SGYJ01000062.1 GCA_004214275.1 Acidimicrobiales bacterium
AGAAGTTGATCTTGAAATAGTCGAATACACGCTGTCACTCAAGGCCCGCCTCCGTGGAGATGTACGCGGATATTGGATACCGCTGCCGGCTAGCGCGTCCTCATTTGTCTGGCGCAGATTCGGCGGTCCCAAGATAGAAAGGTTTGTAGGAGGCATCGACGTGGTGCATGGAACAAATTTTGTTCTCCCGCCGTCGTCCTCCCCGCGAGTCATCTCAGTGCACGACTTGTCTTTCCTGAATGATCCGGGCCGATCGCGAAATTCAACGGGGCAGTTCGATCGTTCTGTGAGAGATGCGGTGGATTCAGGGGCGACCGTTCACACAATTTCTGAGTATGTTGCGCAAGAAATACGGGACCGGTATGCGGCTAAGGATGTCCGGGTGGTGTACCCAGGCGTTCAACCACATGTGGTGTCTCGTCAGCCGGCCTCTCAAAAGCAGACCCTGGTGGCCGTCGGCGCGACCCAAAGGAGGAAAGGTCTCCTCGACCTAGTAGACGCTTTTGAGCTGATTGCGCGTTTAAATGAAGAAGTTGAACTGCAAATTGTTGGGCCGCCAGGAGATGGCGAAGATGAACTGGCTCAATCCATAAAGGGTCTTCCTGGCTTTATTCAGAGTCGCGTGCATCGAATCGGTTTCGTCGAACGACAGCAAAGAGATCAACTGATCAGTGACGCAACTATTCTTGTCCACCCAAGCTATTACGAGGGCTTCGGCTTTCCGGTGTTGGAAGCTATGTCGATGGGCACGCCTGTCCTTACTACGACTGGTGGAGCTATCCCAGAAATTGCTGGAGATGCAGCGTTGAAAGTCCATCCAGGTGACATTGACGCTATGGCTGATGCCCTTAGCGAGCTTCTCGCGAATGAAGAGCTGCTAGGTGCATTCACTGAAGCTGGTTTAGACCGCGCTCGTAAATTTACTTGGACAGATACGGCTCAAGGGATATCTGATCTTTATTCCTCCTTACTTTGACGATGGAGATGAACTAATAGTTTTTTGGAGGGGGGTACACGAATCGGTTGCAGGACCGTCGTAGGCTTTCGGTGTTCCACCCGATGGACGGAAGATTTCGATTGCGCACCGCCCTTATAACAGGCATAACAGGTCAAGACGGCCAGTATCTGGCTGAGGTCCTCCACGAAGAGGGATACAAGGTCTATGGCTTGATTAAAGGTCAGCGGAACCCGAAAGCCGAGATGATTAACGCGGAGTTCCCTTTTGTGGAACTGGTAGAAGGTGATTTACAAGATCTCTCGTCGCTTATCGCCGGCCTGGAATATACCCAACCACATGAGGTGTACAACCTCGGTGCCATTTCCTTCGTGGCTCTCTCATTTAAGCAAGCTGAATTGACCGCGAACATCACTGGACTCGGAGTACTGAGACTCCTGGAAGCAATACGACTAGTCGGTGGCGAAGATAACCCCGTCCGCTTTTACCAAGCTTCGTCGAGCGAAATGTTCGGCAAAGTGCGTGAGACGCCTCAAACAGAGTTAACCCCGCTTCACCCTCGGAGTCCTTACGGATCCGCCAAGGTTTTCGGTCACCACACAACGGTGAACTATCGCGAAAGCTACGGTCTCTATGCCTGTAGCGGAATACTGTTCAATCATGAATCACCCAGGAGAGGAATTGAATTCGTAACCAGAAAGGTCACCAATGCGGTAGCTCGAATTAAGCTAGGCCTACAAGATCATGTAGCTCTTGGGAACTTAGACGCTAAACGCGACTGGGGATTTGCTGGCGACTACGTCCGAGCCATGCACCTGATGTTGCAGCAGGAGGAACCTGATGATTTCGTCGTTGCAACAGGTGAAACGCATGCAGTTAGCGAGTTTGTTGCCCTAGCGTTCGCAGCCGCAGGTATCGACGACTGGGAACCCTATGTCCGCATTGACCCGCGCTTTTTCCGTCCAGCGGAGGTAGATCTGCTGGTCGGCGATGCTACAAAAGCAAAAACTCAACTTGGGTGGGAGCCTAAAGTCTCCTTTCCTGATTTGGTCCGAATGATGGTGGAACACGACCTCAGAGTTGAGCGAGAAAAACTACGTTGAGCTCACCATCTAACGTCGCGACCTCGCCCGTTAAATAAAGCTAGGTACCCTCGTCTGCAGACTGTGACAGGAAGCTAGGTAGTGCGGCAAAAGACGATTCTCGGGATACTTGTGACGTTGATCACCTTCTGGTTTTCTCCATTCGCCTTGTCTGCGGCGGAATCGGCAGCTGTCCAAACAGACGACTTTTGGTCTGTATCGGACCCCAATGATCCGTGTTTCGCTGGATGTGCTCCGTATGCCGCTCCGTGGTATTTCGAAGTGATCGGCGCCACAGCAGCATGGGAAATAACCACCGGAACGAGAGACGTGACTATCGCGATCGTGGATACAGGGGTCGATGACCAACACCCTGACCTTGCTGGCAGAGTGCGACGTGTTCCCGGGTGCGGTTTAGGGCCTACAAATTCTGTTGACAGCAGCCATGGAACCTTCATTGCTGGCCTCATCGGTGCCATAGCTAACAATTCAATTTCAACCACGGGACTTGATTGGGGGGTTGAAATACTGGACGTCAGAGTTATGAACGGCAGTCAAGGCTCCACCCATGACATTGCTGCAGGAATAAAATGTGCTGCGGCTAACAATGCCGACATCATCAGCTTGTCCTTCGTGCAAAAAGGCTCGCAACTATCTCCGATACTGCAGACAGCGATTCAGGAAGCCCAAGCTGCCGGCTCCTTGGTGATCGCAGCCGCAGGAAATGATGGTTATGAACGTCAAAGGTTTCCTGCAGCAGCTGAGGGGGTATTAAGCGTTGGCGCGCTGAACGAGGCACTTGACATCGCTTCTTTCAGTACTCGGGGAAACTGGATAGATCTAATGGCACCTGGCCGCAACATGTTGTCCCTCGGTGCCGGGTCGAGTAACGCTGTGCGTCGCGGGAGCGGCTCCTCGTTCGCCGCACCATTAGTGGCGGCCGGAGCATCACTAGTCAAAGCACACTTCCCTTACTTCGAAGCCGCTCAAATCTCGAGCCAACTTGTGCGGACGGCACAGGTATACACGGGCCAGGGGAGCGGCATTACCTACCGGATCTTAAACATTGAACAAGCGCTGAAGCAGCCCTACCGCAGTCATTGGCAGGTAACTACGGCTGGCCAAGTTATAGCGCTCGGTGAATCCAAACACTTCGGAGACCTTGGAAATGGATCCTCCCCGCGAGATGTAGTGGCAATCGCAGCTAATCGAACAGGAGTCGGCTATTGGCTAGCAAGATCTAACGGCGAAGTAGCAGCCTTCGGAGATGCGCCGATTCTCGGTGACCTAAAGGAAATTAGCTTGAATAGGCCGATTGTTGATATGGCCTCCACGCCGTCTGGTAATGGTTATTGGTTAGTGGCGTCTGATGGCGGAATATTTTCGTTTGGTGACGCTCAGTTCCATGGTTCGACCGGAGCGATGACATTGAACAAACCAATTACATCGGTTGTTCAAACCCGATTGGGTTATGACCTTGTCGCTGAAGACGGGGGTGTATTCAACTTCAATGCCCCATTCCTTGGAAGTGGAGCATCGACCGCGCTCAGCGGACCCGTCATTGATGCTACGAGTCGGGTCAGCCGATGGTGAAACGATTCCGAAAAGCAGCTCTTTTGCTCGCTATTTGTCTGTTGGGCCCAGTGATTCACCCTGGCGGGACGTCTCATGCCATAGCCCCCGACTCCATTTTGGTTGAAGGACGAGGTTGGGGGCATGGACGCGGGCTTCAACAGTGGGGAGCATTGGGTTATGCCATAGACCACTTCTGGTCCTACGAACAAATTCTTCAGCATTATTACTCCAATACCGCCACCTCTTTTATCGCAGATCGCGAGATCAAAGTCCACATAACTCGCAACAACGAGATGGACCTACTGGTCACGTCAATGATGCCCTTTACTGTCGAAGGAATTCAGTTTCAAGGTGGTCAAATAGCTCGACTGTCAGCAAATGGGCCTCATAGTTTCAACATTAATCAATCGAGTGGCTGTTTTGATCCTGGGTATCAAGTGTGGTCCGCTCATCCCGGAAGACTGGATAGCAGTGGCAGGACCTTCGTCGAAGCTCAACCGCTAAATGGGAACTCAGCTGTTGACGATCTCAGTCAGCTACTGCAACTCATCACGTGTGACCGGTCAAACCCAGCTGTAGAAGTGTCGCGAAGACACTATCGAGGGTCTCTCGGACTCATCGAACAAAATGGCCAATACACCTTTAATCGTGTCTTGCGAGAGCAATATCTCCGAGGCGTAGTACCTCAAGAAACACCCTCGTCTTGGGGAACCTTGGGTGGCGGAATGGGGATGCAAGCACTGCGGGCTCAAGCGGTAGCAGCTCGTACCTATGTCGAAGCAATTTCGCAACGGCGGCAAGCTAAGGGTTACATGACAGACACTTGTGACACCATCGGCTGTCAGGTGTACCTCGGTGCTAGCGCTAACGGTAAACCCCTTGACTACGGGCCTGATTTTTGGACAACGACCGCGGCCGTCACAGACACAGCGGCAATGATCCGAGTTGCGCATGATGGCTCGATACCCCTTGCTGAGTTCGGTTCGAGTAGTGGAGGGTGGACCACCCCACAATCAGAACTGTCGAGTTTTCCTGGGGTTGTAGATGAGGGTGATGATGTCTCAATCAACCCTCACCATCTTTGGGAAAAGACGATTCGACGCAGTGATGTTGAAGCGAGGTATCCCGAAATTGGTCAGCTAAAGGAAATTAAGGTCACCCTGAGAAATGGCCTCGGTGAGTGGGGAGGAAGAACACGGCAACTGCTTCTACGCGGTACCTCCGCCAATAGAACAGTTGATATCCCCAATTGGGCCCAAGATTCCTTCCGTAAAGGGCTTGGCCTTAAATCTGATTGGTACCGGTTCCCACAATTCCCTGAATACAGCGAGCCCGGTTTTTGGTTGGCGAAAAGCAACGGAGGTGTTTTGGCAGTGGGCACAGCTAGACACTTCGGAGACGCAAAAGGAGCTGATCGTTCGGGACCAATTGTCGACTTGGCGGCTCCCGCGGGAGCCGAGGGGTACTGGCTGGTCTCCGATGCTGGCGAGGTGTTCGCATATGGCAACGCAGTGCACCATGGCGACCTACGTGGCCAAAGCCTTGCTGAACCTGTTGTCGCTATGACCGCTCATCCAACAGGGAACGGGTACTGGCTCGCAACAGCGGACGGCGGCGTTTTCTCCTTTGGCAATGTTGGCTACCACGGGTCAATGGGCGGAATCGCGTTGAACAAACCCGTTGTAGGGATGGAGACAACCAGGAGTGGCAACGGCTATTGGCTCGTTGCATCGGATGGAGGAGTCTTCAGTTTCGGAGATGCCGGTTTTTATGGATCAACGGGCGACATTGTGCTGAACAAGCCGATTACTTCGATGACAGCTGCGCGAGACGGACAGGGGTATTGGTTCGTCGCATCTGATGGCGGCGTCTTTGCATTCGGTTCAGTTGAGTTCTTTGGGTCGCGAGGAGGCAATAAGAATCGTCGATCGACAGCCGGCATGGCGGTTACCAACACAAACGATGGTTACTGGTTGGTTTGGGATGATGGCACCAGCTTTCCGTTCGGCGATGCCCCTGATTTTGCGAGCAGCGTAGCTAAGCGCACGGTCGTTGCCATTGAAGTTGTCCCGTGAGCTTCCACATAGGTGATCGAGGCATCCGTCCGGCGCGAGGTACTCTCGGAGCGTCGTGACCCTCGAATCTAAGCTCGCTCCACCAGTCGTAGCGGTGCTGATTACAGATGGACTAGAAGCTCGATTCAGCGAAGTACTCGATGGTCTGTGCGCACAGGACTACGAGAACCTACAGGTCGTCGTAGTTGATCGTGGCCAGGACTCGGTGAGGGAAAGGGTCATTTCAAAAATTCCCGAAGCCATAGTTACTCAGGTTTCAAATTCTAAAGGGTTTGGGGAGGCAGCAAACAAGGTAGAAACTTTGATCGAAGGTGCGGCCTTTTACCTGTTTCTTCGTGATGACACTTTTGTAGCTGCGGACGCAGTCAGGTTGCTAGTTGATGAGGCTCTCGAATCCAATGCGGGGATACTGGGTCCTAAAGTTCTTGACTGGAATGATCCAACGCGCATCGTGTCAATGGGTTGTCTCGTTGATGCTTTCGGGGTCGAAACACCATTCGTCGAACTAGGGGAGTTGGACCAGCAACAGCATGATCGAGTGCGCGAAGCCTTCGCCGTGACCGGCGAGGCAGTGTTGGTGCGCTGTGATCTATTCAAAACAATCGGAGGTTTTGATCCTCGGATTACGAGCGGCGAAGAGTACCTAGATCTTTGTTGGAGAGCGCAGATAGCAGGCGGGCGAGTCCTGGTTGTGCCTAATGCGAGTGTGCGTAACCGAAGTGCAATAATCGAAGGACCACCGGAAAATCTTCGTCGGACTCAAATGAGACATCGGCAGCACGTCATAGCGAAGTGTTATGGCTGGGTGCATCTGGTCCCGGTCATGGTTGCTGCGGGCGTTTTGTCTTTACTCGAGATGGCGTACAGCTTGCTTACCTTGAGATTGAGTCATACCCGAGACGTTTTGGCTGCTTGGGGATGGAATTTGCTTCAGATCCGAAATGTTCTTAGATCGCGAAGACAAATTGCTCGGATACGCGAAACTCGTGATCGAGATCTTCGACGTCGTCAGGCTCCAGGGTCAACTCGGTTACGGTCCTTTCTACAGGGCCGGATAGGCGGAGATATAGCGCTGCAGTCAATTCGCGGTCGCGCCGGACGTCAAGTAGGCGAAAGTTTTGCCGCAGGGCCGCGCCGAACTGCCTTGTTGGCTTGGGTCCTTATGGGCCTGGTGTTTATTTTTGGTAGTCGGCATCTCTTAACTCAGGGCGTACCTGTGTACGGCCAATTTTCTATTTTTCCAGATACCTCGTCTTTGCTTTCGGAATACTGGAGTGGTTGGCGTGAAATTGGTGTCGGTACTGCCGGCATTGGGCCAGCCGCACTGGGCCTGCTCGGTGGTCTCAGCTGGCTGAGCTTCGGCTCGATGGGGCTTCTTCGAGAGATTCTCATCCTGGGCCTCGCACCGGTTGGGCTGCTCGGTATGTGGCGGCTACTTAAGCCAATGGATTCTCTCTGGGGTCGAATAATAGGTACATCTCTATATGCTGCGTTGCCAATTTCATACAATGCGCTGGCCGCTGGCCGCTGGGGGACACTCCTTTTGGTCGCAACAGCGCCGTTCGTGATTCGTCGAGTTATCGAAGCTTTCGGAGTATCGCCCTACGATGCGGGGGGCACGGGCATGCTGCATCAATTGGTGTCGTTAGGTTTTTTAGTCGGTGTCGTTGCCGCTTTTGAGCCGCTGATGCTGCTGTTGGCTTTGCTCACATCGGTGGTGGTCGTAGTTACCAGTGTTGGAGCGATATCAATTAGGGCGATAGCGAGAGGACTTGTAACTGTTGTCTTCGCCATCGGCGTCGCCTGTTTGATGCACCTTCCCTGGGTGGCAGTACTGGGTGATTTAGACGCACTTTGGGAGTATCTACTAGTTCGGTCCCCCTCAGAACATTCTGCTGAACTGAGTGATCTATTGCGTTTCTCGCCGGGCGCCTATGGGAATGACTTGGTCACATGGTGTCCAATGTTTGTAGCCGTTCTCCCTTTGCTCCTGGGGCGGGGCAACAGGCTGCGACTGGCGATCATGGCTGGAGCTGTCGCGTTTTTGGGCTATGCGTTGGCTTGGACCTCCCACAGAGGGTGGTTGACAGATCTACTAGGCAAGGAAGTGCTCGTCGGTGAGGGCTCGCTCGTATTAGCGGCAGTCGGCGTGTGCTGGTGTGCGGCCGCAGGTCCCTCGAGTATCAAGATTGATGGGGATTTCTCGTCAGTAATTCTGAGGAGAATCGCTGTAACAGTGGGAGCATCATCATTGATGATCAGCAGCAGCGTGTTGTTGGTTGAAAGTGCTGATGGTAGATGGGGAGCGCCTACTAATGATTTGAGGATGACCTTATCTTTATTGGATGATCGCGACATCGGCCCTTCTTACCGAGTGCTTTGGCTTGGAGATCAGGAAGTCCTGCCGTTAGAGGGCTGGGCGGTCGGCAATGAAGGTTTGCACGCAGGGACATCCGTACGAGGGCACCCCGATATTCGGCATCAGTGGGTCGGCGCGCTAACCGATGGCCATAGGCAGCTCATAGACGCTGTGGAGATTGGATTATCTGGGAATACGACAAGGATGGGTCGCTTACTTGCACCATTCGGGATCAGGTACGTGGCTGTGGTGGAGCGGTCAACCCCTTCTTTCTCCGACGGATTTGACCGGCAAATCGGCTCGCGAACACGTCAGGCCCTTGGATCACAGCTCGACCTTCGACCTCTCGCAACTGACCCTTCGGTAACAGTGCTGGTTAATGAGTCGTGGATGTCAAGCAGAGCTCAGTTTGGAAGTCCGGTTCGTCTAGTAGGTCTCGATGAACCTGGTGAACTAGTCGGCACCGACCTCACGTTGGGCATACCAGTCTTAACCGACCGTCGGTCCTCCCGAGAACAGCGAGGCTTTGTCGGCGCTGGTGAGGTGTTAGTGGCGGAGGCCTTTGACCCAAACTGGAGGCTTTTAATTGGTGGAGAAACGATTTTGCCTGAACCATCTTTCGGTTGGGCGATGCGGTTCGACAGCCCTTTTAGTGGTCGAGCAGCGCTATGGCACATCAGACCTGACTCGGTAGCTGATCGAGCGATAGTCCAAGCGGTCTTGTGGGCGGTCATCGCTCGTTTATCGGTTTATGAACGGCGCCGGACCCGCAGCGTTGAGGTTTCCGTATGACGTTGTTGTTGTGGCTCGCTCGGCTTGCCTTGCCAACGCTAATGGTTGTCGGGTTGTTGATTGACACCCGGTTTCAGATAGCTGCTGAGGACATAGAGAAGACCATCGGGCTGGAGACTGAGAGCGCAGTATCTAGCAGTGAGTCTCTTACCTCTACTTGGTATTGCCCTACGGCGTATAGCCGCAAATTAGAAGTCGGTGGAGTTGAAGCTCAAAGTGAGCTTGTTATTACCAACACTGCGGCTGAACCAACAAGAGCGACCATACATTTGATCAGCCCGACGAGTGCGCGTCGTTTAGTTCGCCTTGAAGTACCTGGGCTGTCCACCCGGTCACTAGAAGTAGCAGATCACACGACAGATGAATTGGTCTCAGCCTTGGTTGAGGCTCCTATATCAGGGGTAGCGGTGAGTCGCCGTATCCGTTCGACCTATGGTTCTGATGTCGCTTCTTGTTCATCAGTTGTTGCAGATGCATGGTATGTCGTGTCCGGTGACACTCAAGCGGATGCCGTGAGTCAATTAGTTGTATATAACCCACTTCCGACCGACGCCGTCGTTGATCTCAGTTTCGCCAGCGATGCTGAGGCGGGACTTTACGTCCCCAAGGAACTAGTTGGGATGGTCGTCCCAGCAGCGAATGTCATTTCGATCGATATAGGTGCGCATGTGCGCCGTCGCGATGTTTTGAGCGCGACCGTGCGAGCACGCCTAGGCAGGGTAGTTGTCGATCACCTCCAGAGGTTCGACGGATCCTCGGGCAGGGTGGGCTTTTCCGCGACGCTAGCCAGCGCTACCACCTCGACGTCCTGGTATCACCCCGTGGCTCGGTTGGGAGAAAAAGAAAGTGTCTCGGTTGTGATGTCCAACCCCACTGATGTGGTGGCTGACGTCGAGGTGACCGTAGTCAGTGGCGAGGGGAAAGTAGGATCGGCCATTACCAGTGTTGGCCCCTATGACGTGATCCAAATGCGAGTCTTACCTAAGGCGGAGGAGGCGTTAATCGCCAACACATTATTCACGCCAGTTAAGTCGTTCGGAATTATCGTTGAATCATCGAGTGGTATTCCCATTGTCTCGGGCATCGAACTGGGGTCTGGCCCCAACGGGT
Source organism: Acidimicrobiales bacterium (assembly GCA_004214275.1). Lineage (GTDB taxonomy): Bacteria > Actinomycetota > Acidimicrobiia > Acidimicrobiales > Poriferisodalaceae > MedAcidi-G3. The sequence continues at coordinate 9,949 of SGYJ01000062.1, forward strand.
CGCCCGGCAAAGAGAGTCCAAAGCAGGAAATTCTTGCAGTACCTAGTGATTCAGAATCTATGAAACTCCCAGCTGGTCGCGAGAGTGGCTTTTCGGTAGCTTCAGGGGCACCGGGTGGCTCCCGCAACTGGCTTTTGGTTTTGCCTGACGTGGCCGGGGAAGTTGTTGTTGCCGTTGAGAACACGACATCTTCGGGCGTTACAGCACTGATCTCTCGATACGGCAAACGTGAACGGTATGAACTACAGCTGGCCGCTTTCGCGATTCAACACCTTCGATTATCTGGGGGAAGCACCATAGAGGTTAAGTCGGGATCGGAAGTGGCTGTAACTGCTGTTCACCAAGAGCCAAAGGGTGCTGGATTAAGTTCGATTCTGGGTATCAGATTTGCTGAGGGTGGCTGATGATTCGACTGTTGATTGCTGTTGTCATCGCTGCTGTCGTGTCTCTAGTAGCCGTCCTTGTTAACCGGAATAGTGGGTCTCAACTTGTTTCAGTGCGTCGTAATGCGCTTCCA
>SGYJ01000063.1 GCA_004214275.1 Acidimicrobiales bacterium
GACACAAATTGTTGGGCAACTTCTAAGAACTTGTGGTCCTTTTCGCCAACGAGGAGCAATGTGGGAGCATCTAAATGCTGCAGTACGTCATGTAGCGGGCTCATAGCACCAGTGCCGCTCGCCCGAAGACTGTTGGCCAACCCGAGGGGATGATTTGAAATACGTTGGCTGATTGAGTCTTGCCACTGTCGCGAAGTCAGACTCTGGCGGAGGCTCTGCCACATAGGTTGAGCTACCCAAGTGTTGACGAAATCGGTGATGCCACGTTGGGAAATTGATGCACCCAACTGATAGTCATGTTTTAAACGCTGTGCTCGGTCCCTGTGGTCGCTGATCCCAGGGCTCGTGCCGATGAGCGCCAACGAGTTCACCATTTCTGGGTATGACAAAGCGAAAGTCAGCGCTATCCGCCCACCCATCGAATAGCCGACTATTGATGCTGGCGAAGCGTCAAGTTGGCTGAGCAGCGATGACAATTGCGACGAGATGCTTTCGAGATAATAGGGGCCTAACGACGCAGGTGATTCGCTCTGACCGTGACCAATGAGGTCTGGAGTGATCCGGCGACCATCTAATAACTCAGTAAGTGGTGTCATAGCTGACGCACACCCAGTGAATCCGTGGATAATTAGCACTGGGTCGCCGTCGCCCATCACTTCGACTTCTATAGCGACGTTGTCGCAGAGAAGTTTCATAATGCTGACATTGCATCAGCGACCGCTTGTGTGAGCCGTCGATGCTGATCCAGATCAAGACCTGGATCCACAGGAATTCTGATGACCCGTAAGCCTCGGGGGTTCCTCAGTAGCTCTGCGAGCTTTGTGACCTCAGTGACCTCGGAGTAATCGATATTGAGTGCTTCGGTAATTTCACGAATGGGGAGGTGCTGGGGAGTGGTGAAGAACTCCTTGAATAGGTCTGCCTGGGTGGACTGTGAGATGGGTAAGTGGCTGAAAATTCCTCCACCCTGATCGTCGACAACCACAATGTTTAATGAGAGTTGATCATTCACGATTGCCAATAGACCGCTGATGTCGTGTTGAAATGCCAGGTCCCCAATTAACAGTGTTGTGCGGTGGCCAGTGGCGGCTGCGCCGGCAGCACTGGAGATGACGCCATCTATTCCACTTGCGCCTCTATTGCCCATAACCCAAAGTGAATCTGAACGAGCTTCGAGGAAGCTATCAACGTCGCGTACGGGCATTGAATTGGAGAGATAGAGGACATGATCGCTAGGGAGTTGTCGACCTAACTCACGGGCAACGGCTGGCTGTAACAGAGGTTCGCTATCGAGAACCTCGTTGATGACCGTGGCCGCTTGTTGATCGGCAATTTCCCAACTTTGAGCCCAGTCGCGTTCGAGTACGGGCGACTTAATGGATTCTGCTATTCCCATGAGCCCGTCATGTCCAGTGGCAACAACGTTCGAAACGGTGAAGCTCGGTTCTGCCCAGCTACTCGACGGGTCGAACATGACTAGTGGTGACTTGTGGCGCTCCAACCAAAGTCTCAGGGGTTTGCATGTTGGGGGACCGCCTACCCGAACAACGACTTCTGGTACGACGGTCTCAGCCCATGAACCGCGCAGTAAGTGATCATGATGGTCGATCACGGTTACGTCAGGAGATTTTGTGCGTAGTTGAGATAGTGGCTCAGCCAGTAGCGGATAGCCCGTCTTTCGACAGAAACTGTGGATTGCCTCTTTCCAATCTGACCCACGGACCATAGGGCCAGCGATCACAACTCCTCGTGGTGCTCCTTCAAAAGTTTTTGCCAACGCTTTAGTGCTGGAAGGATTGAGAGTCGCTATTGGGTGGTCAAGTCGGATTGGCGCTGACTTTGGCGAAATGGAACGTTCTAACTTTGGTTCCAAGGGCTCTCTGAATGGCCAATCGAGATGAACGGGGCCTGGGCGTAAACCGGTGGACGAATGAACAGCTCGAGCGGCTGTGCGCTGGAACCAGTTCGAATTTGGTTCTGTGACCACAGGTACTTCAGCAAACCACCGAATGTTGCTGCCGTAGATGTTTGTTTGGTCGATGGTTTGACCTGCACCCCACCCGCGTAACTCTGGCGGGCGATTCGCGGTCAAGATGATCAGAGGGGTCTCCGACCAATTCGCTTCCGCAACTGCGGGTAGGTAGTTCGCGGCGGCGGTGCCAGATGTGCAGACTAGAACTACGGGGTTACCTGAAGACTTTGCCAGTCCTAAGGCGAAGAAAGCAGCCGAACGCTCATCAAGTCGAACCCAAGTTTTGATGTCTTGAGTTTCCGCGAAGGTGAGCGTCAGGGGTGTCGAGCGAGATCCTGGAGAGATGACTGCATGGCCTACGCCTTGGCTCGCGAGCTCGTTAACGAACGCTGCACAGGCGTCGTATACCGGATCTTCGGTCATTGATCTATGGAGTGAGGTCGAGAGCTCCAAGAAGGGCCTCGAATTTGGTGGCTGTTTCGGCGAGCTCACGGTCGGGTTCTGCGCCGTCGACTATGCCGCCCCCAGCGAACAACGTAAGAGACTTGTCTGTTAGGAGAGCGGACCGTAAGGCAACTCGGAATTCGCCTCCACCCTCTGGAGTCATCCACCCCACGGGAGCTGCGTACCAGCCGCGATCCATCAGTTCGTTCTCATCGATCCAATCTTGAGCGCGTTGTCTAGGTAGACCCGCAACTGCAGGGGTCGGGTGCAGTGCCTTGATGAGGTCAAGAATGTCGATGTTCCCTGGCAAATTTCCTGAAATGGGGGTGTGGAGATGTTGTATGCGTCGAAGCTTCATCACTCCAGTAGGTGCAGGTGCATCCAAGTGAACGCCAGCAGTAGTCAATGAGTTTGTGATGTCGTCAATAACTATTTGATGCTCATTGCGTTCCTTAGGGTTCGCTAAGAGTTCGGCGCGCAACCGGGCGTCAGCACCAGGGTGTTCATGGCGGGGTCGCGAACCTGCCAAAGCGGCCGTTTTGAGACGATCTCCGCGAACGTTTACAAGTGTCTCGGGGCTAGCACCGAGGAAAACTTGGCTTCCGTGGGCTATTGCGAACGTGGCGCAAGAAGGGTGTCTGAGCCGCAGACGTTGTAGTAGCGCCGCTGAATTAAGGTTTGCGGGAAGAGATAGAGACCGAGCTGTCACTACTTTGGTCATGTTGCCCGCATCAATTTCTGTCAACGCGCTGGAGACAAGCTCTAAGTAATTCGGGTCGTTTTGGTGGTCGACTTCTTTAACCCAGCCAAGATCTTGATCTAGTTCGGGAGTCAGAGATGGGATTGTTGCTCCTTCGACATGTGTCATCCAGGTGGAGCCATTGGACCGAACCACAAAAATTTCTGGGAGCACCAACTCGCCGCCCCCGAATACAGCCCAGTCTGGGTGTCGCTCTATTTCGCGGTCGCTGAATGCGAACCCACCAACAAGAACCCCCGCTGAAAAATCGGGACCGGTGTCACCGGTTAGATCAATCTTTAAGGTGTCTAGGGCTGCGCGTACGGATTGAAATCGTGCTGCTCGTTCTTCGGTCCTGAACTGTTGAGCTTTACCGAGGGCGACAAATTCGAATCCCGTGTCTGGAACTGTCCAGTACGCCTTCTGGTGGTAGCTGGTTGACGCCCAAAGAGCCAGTAGATCCACGGGTTCTTCTATTTGTTTTCGGATAAGGGTTAACTGACGAGGCTCAGCCAAGGTAGTCATTCCGAGTTGCCTCCATCTAGGAGGTGTCGACCAACCTGTTCGATCAGCGTTTGACGGAAATGTTGCGCTACGAGTTCTGTGACTAGGGGCACGATGTCTTCAACTAGTTGAGTTTGTGAAGAAGTCGATGTCTCGTCGAGGTGTTTTGCAAATAGGGCAACAGCATCTTTGGCGACACTCTCGACATGGTCGGCGTGCCGAACGGCCAAGTGAATCAGCTCGTCAAATGGCACTCCAGCGTCAAGTAGTTCGACTCCGGCTTTCAGCATCGAAAGTGTTGCGATTCCGAACTGTTCGCCGTCGGTGCTCAATGGTCTGATTAACCCTGCGTCGACGGCGAGATGCACGATTTCTTTGTCGATACCGGAAGCGACGACCAATTCATTCAGAGAAAGTGAATCGGCGGCACCATTCAGTGAAGTCAGCAGTGGGTGTGCTGCTGCATCAGCCAATCGTTGAATCTGGGCCAAGCTGAACCCGTCGTCAGACAACTGTCTGATTTCATTTAGCCGATCGGAGTGCGAATCGTCATAGACGGCCACCCGCCCTTCGCGGGTGGGGGGGTGCAAAATCCCAATCTTTTGGTAATACCGGACGGTGTCGACGCTGAGTTGAGCGGCTCCGGCTACTTGTTCGACTCGCACACCACCAGTTTAAGAGCAATTACTCCAAGAGTCACCACTCTTACAGTCAATATATGTGGTGGACCTAGTTGATTTGTTTTGCCATGCCGTCCCAATAAGGGGCACGCAGCTTAAATTTTTGGAGTTTGCCTGTAGCGGTTCGAGCCAACTCATCTCGAATTTCCACAGAAGTTGGGCACTTATAGTGGGCCATTTTCTCCCGGCAGTAATCAATCAGATCCTGCTCAGTAGCTGACTGGTTTTCAGCCAATACGACAAGAGCCTTAACTGTTTCGCCCCACTTTTCGTGAGGAACACCGATGACGGCAACTTCAGCCACTCCCTCGTGGCTGAAAAGCACGTCCTCAACCTCGATCGAAGAGACATTTTCACCCCCAGAAATGATCACATCTTTCTTTCGATCGGAGATCGTCACGTGATGTTCATCGTCCATGGTTCCACCATCGCCGGTATGGAACCAACCATCCACAATGGCTTCAGCAGTTGCCTCTGGTTGTTCCCAGTACCCCTCGAGAACAACGTTGGAGCGAGCCAGGATCTCTCCCTGATCATCAACTTGGATCTTCACTCCAATCGCAGGTGCACCGGCGCGACTCAATTTTCGGGCCTTTTCTTCGAAATCAAAGTCATCCCACTCAGATCTGCATCGGTTCATCGTCAGGAGGGGTGAAGTTTCCGTGAGTCCATAAATTTGAATAAATTCCCAACCCAACTCTTCTTCCATCCGAGCAATGGTGCGAGTTGGGGGTGGAGCCCCTGCTACGACCATCCTGACTCGACCTCGTCCAGGAATCTCACCTTCCCAGTCTTGGGCCGCCTCTAGAACTGCCGCTACAACTGCGGGAGCCCCGCACATGTAGGTGATGTCGTGGTCTTCGATGCGCTGAAGAATGTCTTCTCCTCGCACCTCGCGGAGCACCACGTGCTTGCCACCCATGCCTGTAACGGCATAGGGCATTCCCCATCCGTTGCAGTGGAACATTGGCAGAGTGTGCAGGTAGTTGTCCCTGTCACTCACTCCCGCATGCCACCCGAACGTTGTCGCATTGACCCACAAGGCTCGATGGGTTTGCTCGACACCTTTCGGACGGGCGGTTGTGCCCGATGTGTAGTTGATGGTCGCAGTTGCGTCTTCGTCTGCGACCCAAATTTCGGGCTCACCACCTGACAAATACATCTGATCATCACTATCAGTACCCATCACCACAAAGTGATCAACATCAATGTCTTTACAGGTGTCCTCCATCGAAGGATCGACCAACAACATCGATGCTCCACAATGGTCAACTATGTACGCGATCTCATCATGACTGAGACGAAAGTTAATGGGCACAAAGACACGGCCGTAGCCCGAAACTCCCCAAAATGAGGTCATCAACCTGCCGGAGTTTTGCGACACCATTGCGACTCGCTCACCGACACCGATACCTAACTCGTCCAGTTTTGCGGCTTGCTCACGGACTTTGACTCCAAACTCGCGCCAAGTCAACTCACCCAAACCACCCCCAGGCATGCCAGGCTCATCAACTAGAGCGATTCGGTCCGAATAGACGTTCTCTGCCCGATATAAGAAATCGGAGATCGTGAAAGGCACCTTCATGACGTATTTCCTCGGTCTACTGATCGATGTTGGAGCTAACAGTAGACCGGTAAGGTCCATATAAGTCCAGTGAGATGACCCAAAATGTCTTTTCAAGTACACCTAATCGATGGAACATACGAACTCTTTAGGCATTTTTTTGCAGTGCCGACACGGAAAACAGATGCCGGCGCGGAGGTCGGAGCTATTCGAGGAGTGCTCGGCAATGTCATAAGCCTGCTTGAGCAAGGCGCGACCCACATAGCGGTGGCGACTGACCATGTCATCCCGTCGTTTCGGAACGACTTATGGCCCGATTACAAAGATGGCTCCGATATCGATCCCGAGATCGCCGAACAGTTCGAGCCTCTCGAAGAAGGACTTCGAGCTCTCGGTGTTGAGGTTTGGCCAATGATTGAGTTCGAGGCGGATGATGCCTTAGCGGCGGGCGCTGTGATGGCGAGCGCCGACCCGAGGGTCAGCAAGGTACTGATCTGCACACCAGACAAGGATTTAGCTCAGTGCGTCGGCGGAAAAGTTGTCCAATGGGATCGCAGGAAGGACTTTGTATTCGACAGCACCGAAGTTCACAACAAGTACGGGGTTTTGCCTTCTTCCATTCCCGACTACCTAGCCCTCGTCGGAGATTCAGCAGACGGATTCCCGGGTTTAGCGGGGTGGGGGCAGAAGTCCTCGGCAACCTTGTTGAATCACTACGGTTCGATCGAGATGATTCCAGATGAGGTCGATGACTGGGCCATCACTATTCGTGCGGGTCGTACGTTGGCTGCGACCTTGACCCAAGACCGCAACCGAGCTCTGCTTTTCAAAGAAATAGCGACCGTCCGTACCGATGCCCCGGTTGCAAAATCGGTTGACGACCTCGAGTGGAAACAGCCAGCACCAAACTTCGAAGAGTTCTGCACAAACAACCGCATGGAGGCGCTTGTGTCACGAATGGAGAAGCTGCTTGCCCATCGGACCTAGGATGGGTTAATGGAACTCGGACCAGTTCACCATGTATCAATCAATTGCGCGGATGTTGAAGCGACGGCGCCGTTCTACACCGAAGTGCTCGGTATGAAAACGCTCGAACGCCCCGATTTCCCTTTCAACGGACGATGGCTACAAACTGGAGGTGGTGGCGAAGTACATCTCATCGAGGTGGAAGGCTGGCAACCCCCCAAAGGTCAGCACTGGGCCTTCCGCGTAGACGATATTGACGCCACCGTGGCGGAATTACGAGATAGAGGAGTCGAAGTCAAAGACCCCAAAGCTTTACCCGGGACAACTGCCCGGCAAACCTTCTTTTTTGACCCATCGGGCAACATGATCGAACTGAATCAGCCCGCCTAGATACATCTGACAGGACACCCAGCTGCTGATACAGCAACGTTGTATCGGTATCTGGTAGCTGAGTGACATGGGTCAGGCAGGCGCTGGACGCTACGCTCAGGTGTTGTGGCAAACCCCAGCATGTCCGAACGTCTAAAAGATCTTGAAGAACGCCGTCAAGCGGCTATTAGTGCTGGCTCTGAACGGGCCGTAGCTCGTCAGCACGAAAAAGGGAAGATGCTCGCTCGTGAACGTATCGAGTATCTCCTCGACGACGGTTCGTTCCATGAACTTGACATGCTTGCCCGTCACCGAGCTCATGATGTAGGCCTGGATGAACGTCCTTACACAGACGGAATTATTACTGGGTGGGGAACAGTTGACGGACGCAAAGTCTTCGTAGCAAGTCAGGATTTCACAGTGTTCGGTGGAGCACTCGGTGAAGTGTTCGCAGAAAAAATGCACAAGATCATGGATTTGGCTGAGTCAGTCGGAGCACCAATGATCGGCTTGAATGACGGTGCTGGTGCGCGGATCCAAGAGGGAGTTGTTTCGCTCGCTGGTTATGGCGGAATTTTTCGCCGCAACGTTCAAGCTTCAGGCGTCATCCCACAGATCAGTGTGATCCTTGGACCATGTGCGGGTGGGGCCGTTTACTCGCCGGCTATGACTGACTTCATCTTCATGGTTCGAGACACAAGCCACATGTTTATTACTGGTCCCGATGTCGTTAAGACAGTCACGGGCGAAGAAGTGACGCTCGAAGAACTTGGAGGCGCCGGTTCGCACAGCACAAAGTCGGGGGTCGCGTCTTTCGTCGCGACTGACGAGCAGAGCGTGCTAGACGATGTGAAATATTTGCTGTCTTTCTTGCCCTCGAACAACCTTGATAATCCACCCGTCCTCAACGACGGTGATGATCCGGAACGAGACTGTCCTGTACTGCGAGAAATACTGCCTGACAGTTCGAACGTCCCTTATGACATCAAAGATGTGATCACCGAAGTCGTGGATGACGGCGAATTTCTTGAGTATCACGCAGGCTGGGCGGGATCGATCGTCTGCGGATTTGCGAGGCTCGACGGCCGGTCGGTTGGCATCGTTGGTAACCAGCCAATGATGATGGCAGGGGTGCTCGATATTGAGTCTTCTGAAAAAGCAGCCCGGTTCGTTCGTTTTTGTGACGCGTTTAACCTGCCCTTACTTACCTTTGTCGATGTGCCCGGCTTTCTGCCCGGTGTAGACCAAGAACATGGAGGCATCATCCGACATGGGGCGAAACTGCTATACGCCTACTGTGAAGCAACAGTCCCGAGGGTTCAGGTCATAACTCGTAAAGCCTATGGAGGCGCATACGTCGTGATGGACTCGAAGTCAGTTGGATGTGACGTCTCGTTCGCTTGGCCAACGGCAGAACTAGCAGTTATGGGGCCCCAAGGCGCCGTCGAAATATTGAATCGACGGGAATTACAGCAAGCAGCCGATCCTGAGGCTCGCAAAGCTGAACTAGTCGACGACTACACAGAGAAATACGCGAACCCGTACGTGGCAGCGGAACGCGGAATTGTCGATGCAGTCATCGACCCTGCTGAGACTCGACAAAAAGTAGTGGCGGCCTTTCGGATGATCGAAAGTAAACGAGAAGAACTCCCCAAACGCAAACATGGAAACGTGCCGCTGTGAGTGCCCCGATTGTCGGTGCGATTCACCCTTCGCCTACCGATGAAGAAGCAGCAGCGATTGCAGCGGCGATTGAAGTGCTGTGGCCCGAACCAACGCAACAAAATATTGAAAGATCCCAATCAAGTTGGAGATTCAGCGGTCGTTGGTGGAATGAAAGTGCGCGTTGGCCGCACAAGTCCTATTAGATAACGCGCCGCCTGTATCTGATCTTTAATCCCAAATCCAGGATCCATGGAACCCAAAAGGCACTCGTTGGGGGAGTAGAACTTCAGCCATTGGATGGTCCCCGGGTTGAGAAGCGTCAAGAATCACCAAACTACTTCTGTCCTCAGCGCGGTCATATACATAACCAAGTAGCCAGCCATCATCTTCAACATCAGCCCCTGGTCTTTCGACGAAGACGAATTCGCCGGGGTCGCGTCCCTCACCAAGATCCCAGATAGATGAGCGATCTCCAGCCAGGTCGTATTTGACGATTGTCCCGGGCTGAGACGCAGAGGTTTCCTCACCGGCGAGGTCAAGACTGACCGCGTACCCGTATTGATAATTCAACCCGACTCGTTTATCGGCAATTCGACCGAACTCAATTGGGCGATCATCAAGTTGGGTCTCAGTAACTTTTCCCACAGCGGTGTCTATATCCCACCGCCACAACTCGGCTTTGGTGTTGAATGACCCGCTCCCTGTCTCCCACATAGAGGGGTACCTGGCCACGTCGATAATCACATGGTCATCGACGTCGTAACTATTAACGGGGTGAAAAACGTAGCAAGGGTCGATATCGAACCATTGAACCTCTGCATCGTCGCCGGCGCGCTCCATTACCCCGAGCCGAGCGCCGTTATCTCTTTGGAACGAAAATGGCATGCTTCCTGCCATGGCTAAATCAAGGTCAAAGACAACTGGTAAATCCATGAAAATGACACGGCTTGCCGTGATGTTGAAATCGTGCATCATTACCGGAGCCGGAATATCAATTGCCTTTTGTTGAACTAACTCACCTGTTGGTGAAACGCAAAGAAAGGTCAGGTAGGTGGGCGGCAATAAGCCATAGCCGAAAGCCAACATCTCTCCCGTTAGAGGGCAAATCTTGGGGTGCGCGGTGAAAGAACCATCAAGCCGACCTTCAAACGAATGCGGCCCCACGGTTT
>SGYJ01000064.1 GCA_004214275.1 Acidimicrobiales bacterium
TGTATTCCTTGGACACATTGAGAGATCAATTCATGTCGGTCGCGTGTGGGAATAATTATTCCGATCTTGGGTTGTCCTAGTACCGGATAGTGAATGTTGTAGGTCCCTGGATCTATGCCTTCTTCTACCTCTCCTGTCACTCCTCTTCTCGTAAGTGCTTCGGTCAGTGCTCGCTGGCCTGCCTCCCATGCGTCATTTTTTTGGTCCACTCCTGCAGATGTAGACCCTGGCAGTACTCGCCAGTGATAGAGGTTGCGTGGGATATGGACTATCTCGTTTGTCGATTCTGTGGCCCGTAACGTCAGGTCGTAGTCTTGCGCTCCATCGAAGCCAGTTCGCCATCCACCTATGCGTTGAATTAGTTGACGGCTGAAGACTGCGAAGTGGCACACATAGTTGTACGACAAGTGCAGATCGGGAGACCATCCGGATTTGGCGTAGCTATGGTCGTACGACCCGTCGGCGAACAGTTTGTCTTCGTCTGTGTAAATGAACTCAACTTTCGGGAAGCGGTTGATGGTTCTCACCACTTCGGTCAGAGCATCGGCGCGAAGAAGGTCGTCGTGATCAAGCAGAGCTATGTACTGCCCTTCGGACATTTCAAATGCTGTGTTTGATGCGGCTGCGATACCACCGTTTTCGGTTCGTTCTAGAAAATTGATTCGCGTGTCGAGTGCTGCGAACTGTTTGCACAGAGTTCGGGGTCCGTCGGTTTCGGAGTAGTCATCTACGAGACATAGTTGCCAGTTTTCATATGTTTGGGTTCGGACTGAGTTGATGGCGGCTTCCAGGACATCAAGCGGGGTGTTGTACACGGGGGTGATGACCGAGATCAGGGGTCGAGTTTGGAGATTTGTGCCAGGTTCTGTGTCGGGGTCAGTTGCTGCTTCGTGTTGCATGCGACGGTACTGTTTGAGATCCATTCGGTGACGTTTGCCTGTGTTGTCCGATAACAGCCAATCGGTAATCGGCGCTTCGGGCGTTGCTGCCCTAATCATGAGTGTTTCGAGTGCCTCTGCGAGGCCTGTTTCTCGTGGCTCAGGTCGTTCAGGGGGGCGTCGTCGACCAACTGCTCTCGATATGGCTGACCCGATCTCCGCTCGTGCGACTATTTCTAGATCCCATTCGCGGGGGTCGTCGACGTGGGCGGCTGCCTGCGGCGTCGCAACGATTGGCAGTCCAAAGGCTCGCGCGGCGAGCAAGTGAGCCCATGCCGTTCCTCCGTTTTGGCGTGTTGACACGATCATTGACGCGTTTTTGATTTGGTCACTAAGGGGGCCATTTCTTTCAACGTGTTCGAGGTTGCCGAGCTCACGACGCCATAATTCGAAGCCACGTTCTGTTACTAGAAGCGGCGGTTCAGCCGCGGGGTCGAGGGTGGGCAGAATTTGTTGACTGAAGTGTTGAACTGAGTCCAGGTCGGGTTCTCCGAACTCTCGGTGGGGTGCTGCTAGTAGCAGGGGTCGCGTTCCGTTCGACGCATCGAGTCTGATGTTTGGTGGGTGAACCACTCTGATGTTCGTTGCAACGTTTAGGGTTTCAATTTCGTTGTGTTCCGATTGAGAACACACCCATATGTGATCAGCTAGGGCTATGACCTCTCTGTCGCGTTGGCGTCGCAGGCTTGCAACAGTGTCACGACCAGCCAATTCATCATCTGCTACTAGGTCATCGGCCAGGTCAGGTCGTTGAAGTGTCAGGAGAGTCGTTCCGTCGACGACGATCGTGGCATCGGGGTTATGCGCTCGACAAAGTGAAACCATCCGGTAGGCGGAACTATTTCCGCAGAACATGAATATGTCGCTGTGGTTTGTTCGCCACCAATCAGTTGAATCGAGGCCTGTCGTTTCTAGTGGTGTTCCGTAGAGCTCATTTCGGTCATCTGGTGGGCCGTTGAGGACTAGCCGTGTCTCCGCGTTACTTGCAATGATTTCCTTGCATATCTGTTCGCTCCGCCAACTGGTTGGGTCTATTCCTGGTCGAGGGATCGTGTCTAAAACGATGGTGATCATTGTTCGAGGGGATGTTGAATTCATCCCTTTCCAAATTGGCGACGAAGCCAGTGAAGAACCTTGAGGGCATCGCGTTCAATTTGAGCTACGACGCTGCTCCAGTCAACACTGCGTTGCAATCTGGCGGGTCCTTGATCGCGTTCTGCGATGTCCATTTCCAATTGATTGAGCCGATTGTGTTGCGCGCGCAGCGCTCGACGGTTGTCGTCGGCTTCGTTCTCAGCGATATCAAGTTTCGCTTCGAGGTTGAGGAGGTCTTCTCGCATCCGGTCGATGGTTTGTTTTGAACGGCGCCGTTGTTGATTCCACTGGATTGCCTGTCGTTCGTGAAGGGTTACGATTTGGTGGTTGCGTTCCCTTTCTTGAGCCGCCGTTCGGTCTGAGATTGTCCGATCAAGTCGAAGGAGAGCTGTTTGTTCAACGATTTCGGCTAGGCGCTGGATTTTGTGTTCCAACGTCGTGTCCGGTTGCGGATGTGAGATACCTGATGTGGCGGACCAGAGGTCTCGTTGAATGGTTTGACTATCAGAAGCTTCAGTAATGAAAACCGCGCGGCCGTGCAGGACTTGGGCAAGGTGTTGCACAGCGGGGTCTTCGGTAACGACAACGGCTGCGTGTTGAATGAGTGCACCAAATTCGTCGGGGTCGAGGTCGCTGCCTACATCGGTTGCTGTTTGGTTGTGCCGTTGCAGTTTCGCAGCGAAACGACTTTGTTCTGCTCCTGAACCGAGAAGAGATATTGGGATTGTTTTAGATAACGCGTGTCGAGCGATTTCGGTGGCAACAGTTTCCGATAGGTCGTTGCTTACGTCGACAACTATTGATTCTCGGAGAGACGGAGCGGGGTGGTTCGCTTGTGTGAGGTCAGGTAGCAGGTATCGGGTCAACAATGTTGTGGTGTCGTGGACGGTCAATTCGACAACGGCGGGGTCAATTCCGAATTCAATCTCTTTGTTCGCTAGTCCATGTCCCAAGATGACGTCTAATTCGCTTTCCAATTCGTTGATGTCTTCTGGTAATTGGTTGATTGTGAGTGTTCGGTCATCGGCCCACAGCGGTGGTGTCGACTGTTCGACGAACCAGTGGATATCGACTGGCCCATTCCGCCATTCAATTTCGGTCCCTAAAGCTCGGGTCGCCAGCCAACCAACGGGGTGACGTTCGTCGTTGGGGAGGACTATTCCAACGTTCAGAGTTTCTCTCCCGGTTGGTTCGGATTTCTGGGAGGTCTCTGTTGGGGCTGTTTTTGTTGATTCGATCGAATTCATCGATGCAGCCTCCAATGGGTGACAGCTAGCTCATGGCCGGGCTTTAATGATTGTACGCGTCGCAGTTAGGTCAGTGGCCGCGGCTCAACTCAGCGATTCGGGTGACCGGGTGAACCCTTTTGGTGTGGGACCGGTGGTTGCCATTTACCTAAAAGGTCGGTGAGGCCTTCACGTTCGGGTGACGATCCGGGAACGATTCGCAAGGAATGTGATCTTTCCCATGCGTCATGGACGTGCATTCGGTCTCTATCGGTTATGGAGGTAGATAGCAGATAATCACCGGCGAGCAGTGCGAGCTTGTCGATGACAAAGTCGACATATCCGCGGCCGGCGCTGATGGAGCCTGTGTGAAGTTGCTGAAGCGCGCTGTTCGGTGAAGCGAGGTGCACTCCTGTCGCATGATGAAGCTTTATTGCGAAAACGGGGTCGTCAACCAGGGTCTCTGCCTCGTACCAAAGTCGAATGACAAGTGTGTCCCCAGAGCTGGGTAACGGGTTTGCGAGCCATTGGTCGTCGAGGTAATCGACATGGAAAATACGCATTTCTCCGCTCCCTCTCCGAACCTCTATTTCGGTAAGGGAGGTGTCGGTGTGTATCGGATCATCGTCTTCGTCTCGCAGTCTTTCCGCTTCTTGCGCGTTGACCGAATCGAGGTACGCCCAGCAAACCTCGGTGGCTTCGCCTGCTTGCATGAGGGCCCCGTGGTCGAGCCAGCCCACTTCATCACATAGCCCTTCGACTAATGGGAGTGAGTGAGAAACAAGAACGATAGTTGTGCCTGCCCGACGCAGTTCATACAGGTGTTCAAGGCATTTGCGTTGAAACGCTTCGTCTCCTACGGCGATCACTTCATCGATAAGGAGTATCTCTGGGGCGACATGCACCGCTACTGCGAATCCAAGCCGGACATACATGCCACTGGAGAGGATCTTCACCGGCGCGTCAATGAAGTCACCAATGTCACTAAAGTCGATGATTTCGTCGACTGCTAGGTCCATTTCCTTTCTGGTGAGGCCAAGAATTGCTCCATTCAGGTAGATATTTTCGCGCCCGCTAAGTTCTGGGTGGAATCCCGACCCGAGTTCCAACAGTGCTGACACCCGTCCATTAACTTTTAGTTGTCCGCTACTGGGTGTATGAATGCCGGCCATAAGTTTGAGTAACGTCGTTTTACCCGACCCGTTGTGTCCGATGAGGCCGAAGAAAGACCCTCGTTCGATATCTAACGAGACGTTCTTCAACGCCCAAAATTCGCTGCTTGATCTATTTTTTTGACGACGAACGACTGCTTCTTTGAGTGAGTCGGGACGGTCTCGGTGCACTCGGTACTGTTTGGATACTTGTTGTGCTGAGATGATGGGGTTCACATGTCCTCGCTCAACTGCATTGATCGCTTAGCAAAGAAACGCCAACCCAATGCGAATACGACGAACGAGTAACAGACCAGAACGCACCATCTACCGAGGCTCGGCCATTGGAGTAGGTAGGCCGACTCTCTGGCCGCTTCCACAAACTGATTAATGGGGTTCAACTCAACAATTCTGCGAATCGGGAGGCCCCAATGACGTTCGGGGATTATCCCGAGTGGATAAACAATGGGCACCAGAAAGAAAACAGCGTTGAGAACGATTCCCACGAGGTATTGGACGTCGCGATAGTGGGTGTTGAGGACACACACGAAAAATCCGAGGCCAAGCCCAAATATGGCGGCTAAGGCAAGCACTATCGGTAGAAGCAAAGTTGTAGGCCCGATATTGCCTATTAGGAGCATCACTATGAGGAGGACACCCGCCTCGATAGCTGATTGGACAGCTAGAGCTAGGCCACTACCGAAAATGGCTGTTTCTGGGGGAAAGAAAACCTTTCGTCGGAGGTCTCCTATAGCCATCAGCCACCCCATTGAACCGTTGATCATGCCCGCAAATAACAGCCAGACCACCAGGCCGGTGAACAAGAAAACTGCGAAGTTTTGGGATCCGTTTCCAGCAGCTGGTGGTGCTGCTCGGAAGAACACTGAGAACACCAAGCTGTAAACGAGAATGGTTGACAGTGGGCTGAGTAGTGACCATGTCCATCCCAGAAGGCTTCGCTTGTACCTTGCTTTGAGTTCTCTTCTGGCGAAGTTTCGTACCAAAGGTAGGTATCTGCTTGCCGATGTGACAGTGGTCGTTAGTTTCATTGAGCTTTTGTCGTCTTTGGCCGCCACCACGTTTCATTGTCGTGGTACCACCGGACTGTTGCCTCCAACCCAGCTTGAAGATCGATCTGGGGAGCCCAACCGAGGTCACGTATCTTCGTTGAGTCGACAGAATAACGAAAGTCGTGTCCTGGGCGGTCGTCGACTCTAGTGATCGCTGATTCATCGCGCTGACACAAATTGATCAACATTTTTGTGAGGTCCAGGTTCGAGACTTCATTTCCGGCGCCGATGTTGTAGATCTCTCCGATCTCCCCACTTTGAAGAACGTTTGATATAGCAGCACAGTTGTCTGCAACGTGTATCCAATCTCTGACGTTCGTTCCGTCGCCGTAAAGCGGGACGCTTGAACCATCTAGGAGGTTGGTAACGAACAGCGGTATGAGTTTTTCAGGGAACTGGAAGGGGCCGTAGTTGTTTGAGGAGCGGGTGATGACTACCGGGAGATCGTGGGTTGTGTGATGGCCTAGAGCTATCAAATCGGATGCTGCTTTAGAGGCCGCGTAGGGACTGCTGGGTTCGAGCTTGTCATTTTCGGTAAATGACCCGTTGGTTCGTGACCCGTACGTTTCATCTGTTGAGATGTGGACGAAGCGTTGGACTTCCATCTGAGCCGCAACATCACAGAGCAAATTCGTTCCAACGCAGTTTGTGGTGATGAAGCGTTCGGATCCTTTGATTGACCGGTCGACGTGGCTTTCTGCTGCAAAGTGGACCACGAGGTGATGACCTTCCATTGTCCCTGTGACTTTCTCCCTGTCGCAGATGTCTCCTTCGACAAATGAAATTCGAGGATTTTCTATGAAGTCCGCCAATGTGTCTCGGCTTCCGGCATAGGTGAGGGAGTCGAGGATGGTGACTTCGTCGTCACTGTTTGCGAGATGGAAGCGGACGAAGTTCGAACCAATGAATCCGGCTCCGCCCGTGACAAGAACTTTCATGGTCGGCTCAGTTCCTGAGTCCGTATCGAGGTTGGATTGATTCTGGGATGTCTTTCTTGTACGGATTGTTTTGATCGCGGGTTGACAGGGTTGGGGTTTCTACGCCCCAGTCAGCTGCTATCTCTGGATCGTCCCAGGCCACTCCGAGTTCGTCCGACGGGTTGTAGTAGTTATCTACGAGGTAGGTGATCGTCGCGTCAGTGAGAGCAGCGAACCCGTGGGCCACCCCTGGAGGGATGTAAATGCCGCGATGTTGGGTTCCTTCCAGATCGGTGACTTGGGTGGCGCCCTCAGTCGGTGATCCGGAACGTAAGTCGTGTAAGACGACTCTGACTGTCCCGAAGGGCACATACCAGTAGTCGGCTTGGTGGAGGTGATAGTGCAATCCAACTATGCAACCACTTTGACGGTCTCCCCGGTTCGCCTGAACCATTTCTCGTGAGCCTTCAGGAATCCATTCACGTCGATATGTTTCTACGAAAAATCCACGGTCATCTCCATAGACGTCTGGGGTGACAACGTGAACACCTTCAATGGTTTCAGAAGAAACAATTTCAGCCATGTAGCCCTAGGGTATTGCTTGTTTGGAGTTGAGGGTCAGCGCGCGTCAAGTCGCAGGTGTTCTACGTCGGCCACGGCAATGACCTGAGTGTCACCATTATCGGATTCGATGACGAGTCGACCGGCTTCGTCGATGTCCAGAGCGTGTCCTTGTATCGACTTCATTTCTGTTTCTTGGTTCGTATGGACCAAGATTCGTTTCCCGAGGGTTGCTGAGTGTTTCCGTACTTTCCGGAGCAAATTCTTGGTTCCTGTGGGTTCTAAGAGGGCAGCATATTCTGTCTCAAAATGTTGTAAGAGTTTGCGGGCGAGTTCGGTTCTGTCAACGGTTACCTGAGCAAGCACGTCGAGGCTCGTTGCTACCAGTTCAAGTTCGGGCGGCACTTGGCCCCACCCTGTATTAAGTCCTATTCCAACGACGAGAGCTTCGATAGCGTTCTGTTGAACCAACGTTTCGGTGAGGATGCCCGCGACTTTTCTATATCCCGGATCACCATCCACAAGCGTGGGATTGGGACTATCTACGACAAGGTCGTTGGGCCATTTGACTTCCAGTTTGATGCTTGTCATTTCGTCCACTGCTGCCAGTGCTGATAGCGCAAGCGCGGAGGTAATTAATGAGGCGTTGCTAGGAGACAATGTGTTTTCTGGCGGGCGAAGAAGGATCGACATCATTAGGGAAGTTCCCGGTGGAGCTGTCCAGGTTCTTCCTCTTCGCCCACGACCTTGGGTCTGGAGGTCCGCAACTATGACCTCACCCTCGCTACCACCGTTGCGAGCTCTTTCTAGTAACACGGTGTTGGTTGACGAAATTTCGGGGACCCAAGTGACGTCATGAAAGCGAGTTTTCTCGACCGCATCGAATTTGGGAATTTCCACATAACCCAGAGTACTTAGTGATTTGTCAAGTTATTTGGGAAAGAAATTGGGTCAAATGGGGCAAAAGGGTTTCATTGTGGCACGATTGCAAGTCGTATGTCTGAGGTCGGAAGGCTAAGCCATTGTTTTCAAAGATCTTGATCGCTAATCGCGGAGAAATCGCTGTACGAGTGATTAGAGCCTGTCGCGAACTTGGCATTACGAGTGTCGCTGTGTACAGCGAGTTGGATCGAAATGCTCTTCACGTTCGACTTGCCGATGAGGCCTACGCTTTAGGTGGGGAAACTGCCGCTGATTCGTATCTAAATACTTCAGCGATTCTCGACGCTATAGAGAAGAGCGGCGCTGAAGCTGTTCATCCCGGTTACGGCTTTTATAGCGAAAACGCTGACTTTGCTAGGGCCATTACCGAACGTGGCGTCACCTTCATAGGTCCACCACCTGAAGCTATCGAAGTCATGGGCGACAAGATTTCTGCTCGCCTTGCTGCCGAAAAAGTCGGTGTCAGAGGTGTCCCTGGTACTACAGAAATCATTCAACACCCTGATGAGGTACGCAGCTTCGCTGACGAACACGGGTACCCGGTTGCGATCAAGGCTGCTTATGGTGGTGGTGGCCGCGGAATGAAAGTTGTTGTGTCAGCCGAAGAGGTTGATGCGGCCCTGGAGTCCGCTCAACGGGAGGCCGAAAGCTTTTTCGGGCGAAGCGAGTGCTACATGGAGCGGTATTTAACATGGCCGCGACATATCGAAATGCAAATTATCGCCGACCAACACGGAAACACGGTATGGCTCGGTGAGCGGGACTGTTCAGCTCAACGGCGGCACCAAAAGTTAGTGGAGGAGAGCCCTGCCCCGAATTTTCCTGACGAGGTGCGTCAGGCTATGGGAGCCGCGGCGGTCGCTGTGGCTGAGGGTTGTGACTACACCAACGCGGGCACCGTCGAGTTTTTGTTTCAAGACGGTGAGTTCTTTTATCTTGAGATGAACACCAGGCTGCAGGTTGAGCATCCAGTAAGTGAATTGGTATCGGGGATCGATCTTGTCAGAGAACAGATTCGAGTTGCCTCTGGTGAAGAGCTGTCTTTTGGGCAGGAAGATATCGAACAAGATGGCCACGCCATTGAGGTGAGAATCAATGCAGAGGATCCTGCTGGCGGACGATTTCTTCCGTCTCCTGGGACAGTCAACGAATTGAAGGTCCCTCATGGCTTCGGAATCCGCTGGGATGGCGGTTACGAAGCGGGTGATACGGTTTCGCAATTTTACGACAACTTGGTCGGCAAGCTCATTGTGTGGGGTTCTGATCGGGCAACAGCGATTTCTCGCATGCGCAGTGCTCTAGTGGAGCTAGAAGTAGGTGGGATAGCGACCACGGCTGCCGCTCATAGCGCAATTTTAGCGAGTCCCGATTTTCAGGCAGGGGAACATAGCACCAAGTGGGTAGAGGAGTCTTTGGACCTTAGCGATGTGGTTGGGAAAGCCAGTGGGAGCGACCAACAGACAGAAGAAGACGAGCCGCGGGTCCGTAAAGATGTTGTGCTTGAAGTCAACGGGAAACGTTTCGAGGTCGCAGCTTGGGTTCCTGAGGTTGCTGGAGTTGCAGTCAAAGCCTCCAGCAAACCCCGACGGGCTGCTTCGAGCGCTGGAGCCGCCGCAGGTTCGGGTCAGGTAGCAGTGCCAATGCAGGGAACCATTGTGAAGGTTCTCGTTGAAGTCGGGCAAGAAGTCGCTGAGGGAGACGCTGTAGTTGTGCTGGAAGCTATGAAGATGGAGAACAACATCAATGCTGACAAAGCGGGTTCAGTCGTTGAGGTAAAGGTAAGTCCTGGTGACACTGTTGGCGCTGGCGACATTGTCATAGTCATTGAATAGCGACGCGACCCACGATTGGTTTAACACTGCGGCAGACTGGTGGGCGTGATG
>SGYJ01000065.1 GCA_004214275.1 Acidimicrobiales bacterium
CGTTGAGGTAAAGGTAAGTCCTGGTGACACTGTTGGCGCTGGCGACATTGTCATAGTCATTGAATAGCGACGCGACCCACGATTGGTTTAACACTGCGGCAGACTGGTGGGCGTGATGAGTGATGACGTACGGGAGTTGCATACATGCGGGGCATGATGCTGGCCGGTGGTGCCGGAACTCGACTGTTTCCTATTAGCCAGGTTGCGAGCAAACAACTCCAAGCGGTCTACGACAAGCCAATGATTTACTACCCGCTGGCAACGTTGATGAACGCTGGCATCAGAGAAATTCAACTGATCAGCACGTCAGCTGATCTCCCTATTTTTGAACGAGTTTTGGGTGATGGTCACCAGTGGGGTATCGATCTGTCGTATAGCGTCCAGCCCTCTCCTGGCGGCATTGCCCAAGCAGTGCTCATCGGTGAAAGCTTTGTCCAAGACGAACCGTTCGCTCTAGTACTCGGAGACAATATTTTCCATGGACCGGTCGGTCTAGAAAATGAAGTGTCGACCTTTGAGGCTGGAGCCGTTATTTGGGGTTACCCGGTCAGCGATCCTCAGCGTTATGGAGTCATAGAGATCGACGATTCTGGATCGGTTTTGTCAATCGAAGAGAAACCAGCGGATCCACGGAGCGAATTTGCGGTGCCGGGGCTTTACCTATACGACGGCACCGCTGTTTCACGAGCTAAAGAGCTAGTTCCCAGTGATCGCGGTGAGTTAGAAATTACTGATCTGAATTTGAGTTTCTTACGCGATGGCGAGCTGCGTGCCGTGAAGTTGGGTCGAGATACCACTTGGTTGGATTCAGGGACTCACGAAAGTCTTCTTGAAAGCTCCAACTTCGTGGCTTCAGTCGAAAAAGAGCATGGCTATAAAGTCGCGTGCCTTGAAGAGGTCGCTTACAAAATGGGTTTCGTTTCGGTCAATGAGGTCACGAAGACTGTCGAATCTATGCCGGCCTCTCCTTATAGGGCCTATTGCGAAAGAGCGATTTTGGGGTGACTGGACGTCGGGTCGACAGGGCAACGAGTTGGACCCTCGGCGTTGTTGTTGTAACGATCATCCTCACTATCGGCCTGCCGTTAATTGGTGCGCGGACGTTTCTGCGTTCTGACACGGTTTTGCGGTGGGCTCCGTGGAATGAGAGTCAACCCATTGATCTTGAATTGACTTCCATCCCTGTCGCTGATCCCGTTGATTCGGGGTTCCCGGCTCAGGAGCTATTTCATCGCAGGCTTTTAGATGGTGATTTCGCTATGTGGAACCCCTATCCGGCGGGAGGCACGCCTTTGGCGTCAGTCCCCCACCAGGGCTTTTTCGATCCGCTGAATTTGCCTTTTCTCCTTTTCCCGGACCGTGTAGCGCCGGCGTGGATAAAGCTTGCTGAGTTGTCGGTCGCAATTGCTGGTGTTTTTCTTTTGCTTCGCAGTCTCGGTGTCTCCAATGCTGCTTCGTTGGCATCGGGCTTCATCTATTCCTTTAGTGGTTTTCAAACGGTGTGGACGAACTGGCCGCAAAGCCATGTCGGTGCCTATCTACCTTGGCTTTTGTGGGGAACTGAGAGGTTGTTACGACGCCGAGATCTATCTTCGTGCCTGACTATTTCGTTAGCAACGTGCGCGATGTTGTTGGCCGGTTTTCCTGCTTTGACCGGCTGGGCGATAGCGCTGATGTTGCTGTGGCTTATTTTGCGTTCACGGACTGAGTTTCGTTCAGAGGGTAAGACGCTTGGTTTAGTCGCGTCTGCTGTCGGGTCAGTCGTTTTGGGGGTTGGTCTGGCGGCGTGGCAGGTTTTCCCGTTCGTTAGCCAGATAAGGGCCACCGATCTTGCTCATCGAGCTCAAACCATTTCGGATCATCTGTCGCCATCGTTGATGGCGACAGCTGCTATTCCTCAGGCCTTTGGTTCTCATGCTCAAGGATTTTTCTATGGTGACCGTAACTACATCGAAACTTGTGCGTTTTTAGGTGCGGGAGCGCTGGTGATCGTTGTTTGTGCTCTCTTTTGGCGCCCATCTGCGTCTGTGTCGCGTTCGGTTACCGCTGTCGTCGCCAGCTTGTTGGGAGTGGCGACACTTTTGATATACGGCGGAGGCCCCGTTCTAGCCTTTGTCCAAAACTTTCCTGTTTTCGACACAAACTTCGTGGGAAGGATGCGATCAATTTGGTTATTGCTGCTCGCCCTTTTGGTGGGTTTGGGGCTTGAGGCGCTTAGTTCAGGTGGTGAGTTTCGGGGCGATAGGTTCGATAGATACAGGGGTCGCTGGCCCGTCATAGGTATCTTCGCTGTTTCGATCGTGGCAGTTACCGGTGTGGTCCATGTTTTGCGGCTTGCATCGCGGGAGGGTCACCTCTCAGAAGTCGGCCGTTCTGTGACCATTGCCGGGTTTGCGGCAGCGGTCGTGATTGGAACAGTCGTGTTACGGCATCGAGGTTCATTGCGATCGTTTTTGCCCGTTGTGGTAGCTGCAGTAGCAGCAGCGGAGATTCTTGTATTTGTTGTTCCGTTTTGGCCAAGCGAAGTCCCTGAACGTCATTATCCAACGACCCCAGCTCACGAATTCCTAGCGTCCGAGGCAGATGGGGATCGAATTGCGGCGCATGATTTGGCGTTCTATTCAGGCACGACCACCCATTACGGAATTCGAACCGTGACCGGCCATGTGTTTCATCAGCCAACGTGGCGGGATTTGTTAGTTGCCATAGATCCTGAAGCATTCGATAGGTCATACACGTTTTCTTTTCTCGAGTTTCTCGATGTGAATCGCTTGAGGTCGCCAGTCTTGGATCGGATGTCAGTTCGTTGGCTCGTTACTCAAGTCGATTTTCCGTTACCGGGAACACCAGTCATGTTGTCCGATGGTCGATCTGCACGTGAACTTGATCCAGATGGTCGCCTAGAGGTAACAGTCGACTCACGTCCGCTTCGGGGTATCGAGCTTCATCTGGTGGAAGATTTCTCTACGACTGATCTGGCTGGTCGATTGAGAGTCGAAATTGTTGGGCCCGACGGCTCTGTGCGTACTGGGCGACGGCACGTTCGCGGGTTCTTACCAGCAGGGAGCCATTGGATTCCCGTTGCGGCTGAGGACTTACCGGTTGGTGGCGAAATTTTGGTTCGTATCCGATTGGATGCTGACGACGGGACCTTAAAGCTTCGAACTCATGATTCCGGCTCGCTTGCTGTCAATGGAATGGCCCCAGCTGGTGGAGGGTTACGTTTGGCGTACGCCGACGATGTCGCCATTTGGGAAAATCTGGATGCACTGGAACGGGTCAGGTTTGCCTCTGATGGTGTAGTCGTTCCCGACGGACAAGAGCGCGTGGAGATACTGCAGACGCCTCTCCCTTCGCATTTAGTGCTGCTTTCGGGACAGTCTGATCATTTGACTGGTTCTGGCGCAGCCGAAGCAGTGATAGATGACTTTGATGACCAATACGATCATTTGAGCATTTCGTTGACAGCCACTGGTCCTGGTTGGCTGGTGGTAGCTGACGCTATGCAAAATGGTTGGGTGGCTTCGGTGAATGGTGTTCCTCAGCAGCTGGTTGCCGCAGATCATGCTTTTGTTGGGGTTCCCGTGCCCGAAGGTTTCAGCAATGTGATCTTCGAATACCGTCCCTCTGGTTTGAGGGCGGGAGTTTCTATTTCTGTGCTCTCGTTGGCACTTGTGCTCTCGCTAGCCTGGCGACGTAACCGCAGGCGAGGCCGCAGCTAGGGGTCGGGCGTGGC
This sequence comes from Acidimicrobiales bacterium, assembly GCA_004214275.1. Lineage (GTDB taxonomy): Bacteria > Actinomycetota > Acidimicrobiia > Acidimicrobiales > Poriferisodalaceae > MedAcidi-G3. The sequence continues at coordinate 3,737 of SGYJ01000065.1, forward strand.
TTCGTCATCGATGGTGCTGTAATCACCGAGTGTGAGTTCAATATTTCGAACCCGTCGAAGAACTCGTTCGCTGATGACTCGGTTAGATCTGAGCAGGTCCGCTAGTAAACCGAGCATCAACATTTGCATCGCGACTAGCAGACAAACAGCTCCTACTATCAGCGACTGGATGTGTCCTTCTCCCCCGGCAGTCAGGTAAAACCATCCGAAACGACCAAACAGGATCAGGCCTGCTATCGCAAAGACCGCTGCTGGGATATTGAAGACTCGTAGAGGTTGGTGCATGGCATATACCCGGGAGATTGTTCCTGCTGATCTTCGAACATACTGACGTTTTGAACGAAACAGACGTGAGGGGCGAGTTGTTGGGTTCACGCTAATCGGTATGTCAACGACCGCCAGGTCGGAGCGACCGGCTTGAATGAGTGTTTCGAGGGTGTAAGTGAATTGAGACACGACGTTGACTTGCAGAGCTGCTTCTTTGGTGTAGGCGCGAAATCCTGATGTGACATCGGAGACTTCAGTTGCTGAGGCTTGTCGAACCACCCATGAGCCGATCTTTTGTAAATATTTTTTTAGGGTTGAAAATTCTTCGTGGTTGGTTATGTCTCGTGTTCCCACTACTAGGTCGGCATGGCCTTGGGTGATTGGTTCAACAAGGTTCGGGATATTTGCTGCTGAGTATTGGTTGTCTGCGTCTGTGTTGACGATGACGTCAGCTCCTAATTGCAAGGCCGCGTCAAGCCCAACTTGAAACGCGACTGCCAACCCTTTGTTTTGGGTCAACTTCACGACGGCGTCTACTCCGTGGGCTTTGGCGACTTCCGCGGTTTTGTCACTGGAACCATCATCGATGACGAGCCAAAGAACCTCGTCAAATCCACTTACCTGGCGCGGTAGATCTGCAAGTGTGGCTGGCAGCGTCTCTGCTTCGTTGAAACAGGGAATTTGAATGACGAGTCTCACTTCCCCATTGTGGTGGACGAATGGACTAGACACGTGGCGGGTAATTGTTCGTTACCACTTTTATTAATCTTGAAGTTAGGCAAGGGATGATGAGCGAAGAAGCAACATACGAACTCCAAGGACATATTGCGACGATTACGTATAACCGTCCTGAGTCTCTTAATGCGATTAATGGCGCTATGCGGGAGTGTTTAAACGCTGCGTGGTTGGAGTTCTACAACGATCCGGAGGCCTGGGTTGCGGTGTTAACTGGTGCTGGCCGCGCTTTTTGTGCTGGTGCTGATTTGCGTCCTGGTCAAGGAAACTCTGCGGGTTCGTGGTCGGGAAGTTATTTCGAAATTCCAACGATCAATAGTTTTGAGAGTGGTTTGGAGTTATGGAAACCCACTATCGCGGCTGTGAATGGGGCCTGCATTGGGTACGGCTTAACCGGGGCTATAGCAACAGACTTTTTGTTAGCTTCAGATCGCGCTGTGTTTGGTATGCCTGAAGTGAAGGTGGGCGTGCCGACCATTGTTGGGTCAATGCGAATACCGTCGAAGTTAGCTTGGGCGGACGCTATGGAAATCTTGTTGACGGGCGACAATATTGATGCCGAACAGGCCGCTGAGATTGGGTTGGCGTGGCGGGTCATTCCTCACGATGATTTGATGGACGAGGCCTATGTCCTGGCTGAACGGCTGTGTCAGGGGGCTCCGCTTGCGGTTCGTGCTGTGAAGGAAGTTGCTACTCGGTCACAGCGGATGAGTTGGGCTGAGGCAGTTCGCATGGGTGAAAGCATTCGAAGAATTGTGGGAATTACAGAGGACGCGCAAGAAGGCGTTGAAGCTTTTCGAGAAAAGCGGGCACCTGAGTGGAAGGGTCGTTAGTTATTGAGGCGTTTGGTGGTTTCTAGGTTTCGAGTACTAGTCGTGCTACCACGTCAGTTCCGAAAGCTGTCAGGATCGCCAGGTAGAGAAGTCCAGTGGCGGCCATGACGGCTGCGTATTGACGTTCGCGTAAGGCTGCGCGGGTCACTATTACTAGGGCTCCAGTTGTGATGGCGCAGGCAACCCAGAACCATCCGAGCATCCCTCCGTAGCTGTCGTCTATCTCACCTGTGAGAACAGAGATCATGCCTGTCGGCACGATTAGCAGGCCAACCTCTAGAGGCCAAAGTCTGCCGAGCCAAGAAACTTGTTCCAGCAGGGGTTCTCTTCGCAGTCCAGGTTGTACCAGATACCAGTGTCCGAGAAGCATGGCGTCTGTAACTGAACCCAAGAACGCGGCTCCGACCAGTATTCGTGCTGTCTGCAGAAGTTCGTTACCTCCGCCTCCTATGCCGGCTGCGACTAGACCGATGATTCCGATGGCTGGCGCGAGGAGGTCCCATCGGGGGTCAAAACGCGAGGCGGTTTCTTTGGGTTGGTTGGTTTGTGGGGTTCGATGACTGTGTCGATGGACAACCGATAACAGCAGTGCGCTTACGGCGGCTGCAGCTACGCCGACCGCTGCCGCGTCGCGCACTGTTTGTGACGACCATCCATAGCCAGCGAGCGCTGCAAGGGCCGCTATGACTGCGTAACTTGATCTGAGCAGCCAGCCATAGCCAACGCCCAATTCTCTGCGTCGCGTCGTAACCCAGCAAAACAGAAGCCCACCGGTCGACCACTGCAGCAATACTGTTGCGGCGTCAAGCTGTGGACCTGCTGCCATCGTTGGAAGTGTACTCACCGTGGCCCGAAAGTTACTGAGTCACTACCAGTGATTGAATGCTGTCGGATGCGTTGTAGCTAGATCGTGTTAGCGGTCCCGCCTCGACGTGTCCGATTCCCAGCTCCCGTCCGTGGTCGGCAAGCATTTCAAACGTTTCAGGGGCCACCCATCGCTGCACCGGTAGGTGATTAGGGCTCGGTCTCAGGTATTGACCGATTGTCACGATGTCGACACCAACTGCGGCTAGGTCAGCGAGTGCGGCGAGTAGTTCCTTGTCGGACTCCCCTAGTCCTGTTATCAACCCTGATTTAGTGGCGACACCTTCGCCTTTCACTCGAGCAAGGAGAGTCAGGCTTCGTGCGTACCCCGCGCTTGGCCGCACTGCTCGTTGCAGCCGAGCGACGGTTTCTAGGTTGTGGTTGATGACATCTGGGCGCTCATTCACTAGTGATTGCAGCGCTTCTTTTTTTCCTCCGAAATCGGGGATCAATGTCTCTATGGTGGTGGACGGGCTGGCGACTCGAATTGCTTTGATGGTGTTTATGAATCCGCTGACCCCTCCATCGATCAGATCGTCGCGAGCAACGGCTGTGATCACAACGTGGTTAAGACACATGGCAGTGATTGCCTGTGCGACGCGTTGCGGTTCTTCTTGGTCGAGTGGTGCCGGATGTCGGGTATCTACGAGACAAAAACCGCACGCACGTGTGCATCGGTTGCCGTTGATCATGAAGGTGGCGGTATTTTTGCCCCAGCATTCGTAGATGTTTGGGCAGCCTGCTTCTTCGCACACGGTGGTTAGATCAAGACTGCGCAAGGTTGAGCGAACTCGTCGGTAGCCGTCGTTGAGATCGATGCGAGCTTTCATCCATGAGGGTTTCCTGTTGGTTATTGGAAGTCCGTCAGACACACCGACTTCCTGAAGGCGTCGTTGTCTTCGGTCAGTCGTCTTCCTTTCTCGCAAAAGAACTTTCACTTCGTCGTTAGGTGCACTTGTAGGGCTGCGTTTGAACGCGCCCAGATCTTTTTCGTGTTGTGGGAAAGCTGTCGCAGCGAATTCAGAACCGGTGGTCCCCCAGTTTTCGATCGCCTTTTTTGAGACTTCCTGCACCACTCTTTCCATTGAGGCGTTGATTCCTTCATTTTCGAGACTCGTAACCCCATAGTCCTCGATCCCGCAGGGAATGATGTAGTCAAACCAAGAGAGATCTGTCGCCACATTGAGAGCAAAGCCGTGCATGGTTCGGCCTCGGCTAAGTCGGACTCCAACGGCCGCTATCTTTCGGGGTCTTTCATTTACGGGATGTACCCAAACGCCCGGGTGTCTCTCAAGGCGGCCACACTTATCGAGACCCAATTCACTAAGTGCGTCGATCAGCACTTGTTCTAACTGGTGGATATACGTTTTCGTCTCTGCAATACCTCCGCCTCGTCGGCCCGGCAGGGAAAGTATGGGGTACCCAGTGAGTTGTCCCGGACCGTGGTAGGTGACGTCGCCTCCTCGATCGGTCTGTTCATAGGTGGCTCCAAATTTGGAGGGCTCTACAAGAAGGTGCGATAGATCGGTGTTGGGGCCACCGGTGAACACGTGTGGGTGTTCGAGTAGAAGCAGGTGGTCGTCATTGCTGGAATGAAAAAGTTGTCGTTGTAGGTCTAGCGACTCTCGGTACTCGACTCGACCAAGCCAACGGACTCGAAACATTTAGTTGAGGGGACCTTGTTCTGAGATCGCGTGATTCACTAGGGGCACCTCTTCAGCCGTGGAGGGTTCGGCCAGCTAACTCTAAGACAGCTTCGCCAAAGAGCTCTGAAAGTGTGGGGTGAGGTTGAATGAAGTCTGCAATCTCGTCGATGTCGACACCCCAATTAACGGCTAAATAGCCTTGGCCGAGTTGTTCGGTCGCCCATGAGCCTATGAGGTGAACTCCTAAGAGCTTCCCGGCAGTTCCGTCTGACCTGCGTTCTGCGACAAGTTTGACCATGCCTTCTGTTTCGTTATGAATTAACGCTCGGGCATTCCCGACAAATCGGTGTTGCGCTATGGCTACTTCGTAGCCCGCTTCCTCCGCTTCTTGTTCCGTTAGCCCGGCGTAGGCGATTTCGGGGTGACAATAAATAGCCCATGGGACTCTTGAGTAATTGATTGGCGGGCGTTGCTCTCCGACAATGTCGCTGACGACGAGCATCGCTTCAGCAAATCCGACGTGGGCTAGTTGGGGTGTGGCTATTAAGTCTCCTACTGCGTATACCCGATCTACGTTCGTTCGACAGAATTCGTCAACTTTTACGAATCCATCTTCGTCGAGCTCTATCGATGTTTTTGATAGTTCGAGATGGTCGGTGTAGGGGCGCCGACCCACGGACACAATGACCTTTTCGACTTCGATGTCGGTTCCATTGTTCAGGTGAACGACAGTTCCTCCGGGTTGAGGAGTATGCCCGTGGGCTGTGACTCCTGTTATCGATTTGATTCCGCGTTTCTTGAACGATCTTTCTAATGCTTTGGCTATATCGGCGTCGGCTCCGGGGATGAGTCTTTCTTCTGTTTCCAGGATGGTTATTTCAGTTCCTAAGTCCGTCAACATGGAAGCAAATTCGCATCCAATTGCTCCTCCTCCGATAATTGCTGCGCTTTTCGGAAGCGTGGCCATCTTCAGGACTTCATCGGAAGACAAAATGGTGGTGCCGTCAATTTCGAAGTCGGGAAGGTTCTTTGCCTGAGAACCAGCGGCGAGGACGATGAAGTCTCCGCTCAACACTTGCTCAGTGCCATCCTCGAGTTGCACTGTGACCTTTCGGTCGTTTCCTATTCTTCCGGTTCCTGGGAAAAGGTCGATGTCCTTACTTCCGACCAGATTCGTGACACCTTTGAAGAGTCGGTCAACAACTGCTTGTTTGCGATCTTGGGTGGCTGAAAAGTCAACTGTCGGTGCCGTTGTGATGATCCCGAATTCACCGGCTTGAGATACGGTCCGGTGAACCGTCGCTGTTTCGAGGAGTTCTTTGGCGGGAATACATCCACGGTGCAGACATGTGCCACCGAGGCGGTCTCGTTCGATAAGAGCAACGCTGCGATCAGCGGCTGCCGCGGTTAGGGCTGCTGCATACCCGGAGGGCCCTCCTCCAATTACGACTAGATCAAAGTGGTTCGAAGTCATCGTGACGATAATCGTAACCCCATGATGGTTGGGCCTTGGTGAGGTGACGAAACTTAACTTTGATTGCTTCTATGTCGCGATGAGTACTTGCACCGCGAATGCCGCGAGTATGGCTAGTCCGGTTGCTAACGCTGTGATGATCAAGGCTCTTGTACTCACTTGCACTAAATCTAGCGGTCTGCGG
>SGYJ01000066.1 GCA_004214275.1 Acidimicrobiales bacterium
TTTGGCGGCGTCGAGCATGGTTGGTTCCATCATTAGTTTGTCGTTGAGTGCCGGTTGGAGAATTTCTCGTCCCTCATCTGCATTAGTGCCGTCGAGACGGATGATGATCGGGGCGTCAATGTCCACTCTCTTCAGTGCCTCAATAATGCCGTTGGCTACTTCTTCGCCTCGGGTGATTCCACCGAAAATGTTGATGAAGATTGATTTGACTTCAGGGTCGTTGTTGATGACTTCAAGGGCACCTGCCATGACATCGGCATTGGCTCCTCCGCCGATATCAAGAAAGTTCGCTGGCTTTCCTCCAACTTGGTTTATGACATCAACTGTCGACATGGCAAGTCCAGCACCGTTTGCGATGACACCGACGCTGCCTTCCAGCCCTACGTATTGGAGGCCTTTCCCGTGTGCTGCTGCCTCGCGTTCATCGCGGGGTTGGGTTTCGTCGAATTCTGCGTAATCCTCGTGGCGGAAGACTGAATTTGAGTCGAGTGTGACTTTGGCGTCGAGGACATGAACTCGGTTGTCGGGTGTGAGGATGAGTGGGTTGATCTCCACAAGGTCTGCGTCACCTTGAACGTAGGCGTCGTAGAGCTTCATGACGACGTCTACGGCTCCTTCGACAGCGACGGGATTGAGGTTGGCTCCCTCCACCCAAGCTTGTGCAGCTTCTTGGGTTAGGCCGACCGCTGGGTTGACATGGACTTTGCTTATTGCGTCAGGATTTTCTACTGCAACTGTTTCTATTTCGACACCTCCTTCTGCAGAAAGCATTCCTAGGTGTTGTTTTGCTGACCGGTCGAGCGTGAAGCTGGCGTAATACTCTTCAGAGATGTCGCTGGCTTTTTCGATCCATAGTCGTTGGACGATGTGGCCGTTGATGTCCAACCCCAAGATGTTGTTTGCGTGTTCTTGAACATCTTCGATGGTTGCCGCGAATTTGACGCCACCTGCTTTTCCTCGGCCTCCTGTGTGGACTTGAGCTTTCACCATTACTGGTGTTCCGAGGCGTTCTGCTGCATCAACTGCTTCTTGCACAGTGAACGCGACTTCGCCGTCAGAGACGGGCATGCCGAACTGTTTGAAGAACTGTTTGCCTTGGTATTCGAAGAGGTCCACGAGGGGGCTCCTGTCTGGGCTGTGCGTAAGGAGATGAGGTTGCCCTACGAATTCGACATACTAGGTGTATTGGAGAGGTAAACGTCTAGTGAAAGTGGTGTTTCGGTGAGCGAATTTGAAACGGGTACTGATGTGATGTTGGCAAGGTGCGAGGGTCGGGTTGCGGTGTTGACCTTTAATCGGCCCGACGCTCGTAACGCATTACATCCTGAAACGTATGGGGCGTTTGAAAAGTTGTTGCCTCAATTGGCTGATGACCCGCAAGTCGGAGCGTTGATGTTGACCGGTGCTGGCGGCGCTTTTTGTGCTGGCGGCGATGTAAAGGGCATGAACGCCCGTAACTCTGGTGAGGCTCCCTCCCAGGCCAGTTTGGAGTCAAATGTCGATGATTTGCGGCAACGTCAGCGGACGGTATCTGCCGCGTTACAAAATTTTCCCAAAGTGACAGTAGCTGCGATTGATGGTGCAGCTGCTGGTGCCGGGTTATCGATCGCGTTGGCGTGCGATCTGAGAGTTGCTTCTCCTCGAGCTATTTTCACTACCGCCTTTGCCAAGGTCGGCTTTTCAGGTGATTTTGGGGGTAGTTGGTTCTTAACCCAGTTGGTGGGTGCCGCGAAAGCTCGAGAATTGTATTTAACCGCAGATCGTTTTGATGCTTCTGAGGCGTTGTCGTTGAACATTGTGAACAAAGTCCTTGAGGACGAAGATTTCGAGTCCGCTGCTGTGACATACGCGACTCGGTTCGCTGAGGGACCGCTGGTGGCGCAGCGTTACATCAAAGAGAATCTGAATCGGGCGTTGGGGTCTGATTTGTTGACATGCCTCGATGCTGAAGCGATGGCGATGAGTCGTTGCCGTTCCACTGATGATCACAAGGAGGCAGTGGCAGCGTTCGTTGAGAAACGGTCGCCGCTATTTACCGGGCGTTAATTCTCATTTTGACGGCTTTTCTAGGTTGGCCCATCCCAGGAGGAGGGTTTTCTCGCCGATGTCAACGAAGTTGACGGTGACTTCCGCGTTGTCTCCTGAGCCGACGAGTTTGAGTATCACTCCGTCCCCAAATTTCGGGTGATGGACATCGTCACCTTCTTTGAAATTTGTGGATGATTCGGTGGGTTGTTGATTCCCAGCCGCGATCGCTTTTTCGATGATGCGTTCTCGGGCCCGTTCTCGACGTTCGGCTCGTTTGTCTTCATCAACTTCGATGGGGGCTGTAGCTGAAACTGTTGTTCGTCCAGCTTTGTGCATTCCTTTTGGGCTCCGGTCATCAACAAGTTCGTCAGGTATTTCGCGAAGGAATCGGCTTGGTGTGTTGTATTGCTGCTGGCCATATATCCAACGGCTTTCCGCCAGTGTGAGGTACAGCTGCTCTTCGGCTCGGGTTATTCCTACATAGGCGAGCCGTCGTTCTTCTTCAAGTTGGTCGGGGTCACCAAGCGACATGAATGAGGGGAAAATGCCGTCTTCCATACCGACGATGAACACAAGCGGGAATTCAAGACCTTTGGCGGTGTGGAGCGTCATGAGGGTGACTTCTGACTGGTCGTCAAGTTCGTCTGTGGGTGAGACGAGTGAGACTTGTTCGAGAAATTCGTCGCAGGTTTCATAAGCCTCCGCTGAACCGATGAGTTCTGCGAGATTCTCAAGTCGCCCTTCTGCTTCTATCGAACGTTCGTCTCGTAATTCTTCGATGTAACCAGAGCGTTCTAGGGCGAGTTGCAAGATTTCTGCCGGTCCATCTGAGACTCGATTTGAGAGCTGTCGGATCAGTTCTGTGAAGTTAGCCAGTCCTTTCTTTGCAGGGCCGCTGATTCCTACTTCTGGCCAGTTGTTCAGTGCTTCGTTGAACGGCACCGCGTTGCTGTTGGCGTATTGGTCCAGCCTGGCGAGGCTGCTGTCGCCTATGCCGCGTTTAGGTACGTTGAGGACCCGTTTCAGTGAGACTTCGTCGGTGGGGTTGACGATGGCTCGTAGGTAGGCGAGCGCGTCCTTTACTTCTCGTCGGTCATAGAAGCGTGTGCCGCCGACGACTCGATATGGGAGGGAGGCACCTGCGAGGCGTTCTTCGATGATTCGGCTTTGTGCGTTCGCTCTGTAGAAAATCGCGACGTCCCTCCATCTGAGGCCTCCGTGTTCATGGCGTCGTTGCAGTTCGCCGATAATCCAGGCTGCTTCGTCGACTTCGTCGTCGGCTCGGTACAGGATGACCTTGTCTCCTGTTGATTTGTCGGTCCATAGTTCTTTGGGTTTTCGTCCGAAGTTGTTGGAGATGACGGAGTTCGCTGCGTCGAGGATGGTTTGTGTGGATCGATAGTTCTGGTCGAGTACGACGACACTGGTGTCGGGGAACGCTTTTTCGAATTCAAGAATGTTTCGTATGTCGGCACCGCGAAATGCGTATACGGACTGATCGCTGTCGCCGACGACGAAAACGTTTCGGTGTTTGTCTCCCAGTTTGAGAACAATGTCATTTTGGGCGGGGTTGGTGTCTTGGTATTCATCTACGAGGACATGCTGGAACCGTTCTTGGTAGTGCTTGAGGGCCTCGGGGTAATTGTTGAAGAGTTCGACGGTGACGGTGAGGAGGTCATCGAAATCCATAGCGCCTGCTGTGCGGAGGCGTCGTTGGTATTCGTTGTAAATCTCTGCAACTTTTCGATCGAAAATTCCGTCGGCCCTCTCGAGTGCTGTGTCGGTGGATATGAGCTCGTTTTTGAGGTTGGAGATGTGCGCATGAACGCTTCGGGCGACGAATTTTTTGTTGTCGAGCCCTAGGTCGCGTACAACATATCCGGTGAGGCGGGTCGCGTCGGCTTGGTCATAGATTGAGAATGCGCTCGGATATCCGAGTTGTTCGGCGTCGCGTCGGAGGATGCGAACGCATGCCGAGTGAAAGGTGGACACCCACATTTTTTCTGCGACGGGACCCACCAACGCTGCGACTCGGTCTTTCATTTCTTGGGCTGCTTTGTTGGTGAACGTGATGGCGAGGATTTGAAATGGGTTGATGTTGTCTTCTTGAATGAGGTGGGCAATGCGGTGGGTGAGGACCCGTGTTTTCCCTGAACCTGCGCCAGCGACGACGAGCATTGGTCCATCTCTGTGGATCACGGCGTCGTGTTGTGCGGGATTGAGGTCTTGGAAGATGTCGTTGGCGTTCATCACAAAGTTCAGGTGGTGTAGTCGGCGTTGATACGAACGTATCCATCTGTCAGGTCACATCCGTACGCTGTGAAGGTTCCGTCGCTGATACCGAGATCCGCGGTGATGTGGACTTCGTCGCCCGCGAGATAGGTCTCCAGTTCGCTGAGTGTTTGCGGGGTAGCCGGGGTGGGGTACACCTCTTGTTTGCCGAATTGGATGGCGACGTTGTGTTGGTCGATGTCGGCGTCGTCGCATTTTCCGATGGCCATGGCGACGCGACCCCAATTTGGGTCACAGCCGTGGACTGCTGTTTTGACGAGCGGGGAGTTAACGATGGCCTTCGCTACTCGTCGAGCTTGTTCGTTGTCGCGGGCTGAGGTGACGTTCACAACGATAAGTGTTTCTGCGCCTTCTCCGTCTGCGGCGAGTTGGCGAGTGAGATTAAGGCATACCTCTGACAGGGCTGTTTCGAATTGGTTTTCGTCGACGGGCCCAGCTTGTCCTGACGCTAAGACGACCGCCATGTCGCTGGTCGAGGTGTCGGTGTCGACGCTGAGAGCGTTGAAGGTGTGATGGACGACTCGACGAAAGGTTTGGTCAAGGGTGTCCGGGGTGATTTCTGCGTCGGTGGTGATTATGGCAATCATCGTCGCCATGTCCGGTTCGATCATGCCAACGCCTTTTGCGATCCCGACGATGGTTGCTGGTCCAGCAGAAGCTGAAGCGACCTTTGGGTGAGTGTCGGTTGTCATGATTGCTGTGGCGGCCAGTTCGGCCGATTGTTTAGAGAACGGTTCGTTGAGTTGGGTGAGGTGTGTTCGAATTTTGTCCATTGGGTAGCGGACACCGATGACTCCGGTTGAGCCGATAATAATTTCGGTCGGGTCTGCGTTTACCGTTGTTGCAACCAGTTCTGTGAGTTCTTTAGCGTCGGCGTAGCCAGTTTCGCCGGTCGCCACGTTGGCGTTCTTGGAGACGACAGCGACGGCTCTCGCGGTGCCACTAGCGATGTTGTGTCTACAGATTTCTATATTGGGTCCAGCGAAGCGGCTCTGTGTGAAAACACCTGCAACTGTCGTCTGAGGATGGCAGCTGAGCAGCATGAGGTCGTTGGTGTCGTCCTTGACGCCCATGTTGCCTACGTGAAGGGTGAATCCTTGTGGGAAGTCAGTCATCTGTTCATTCCCATTCGATAGTGCCAGGAGGTTTTGAGGTGATGTCATATACCACCCGATTCACGCCTTCGACTTCGTTGATGATTCGCGATGACATGTTTTCGAGTATGTCGTAGGGCAGTCGGGCCCAGTCGGCTGTCATCGCATCCTCACTGGTAACTGCGCGAATAATGATCGGTCGGGCATAGGTGCGTTCGTCGCCCATGACCCCGACACTGCGGATATCTGCGAGGACTGCGAACGCTTGCCATATTTCTCGTTCTAATCCAGCGTGCAGGATTTCTTCTCTGACTATTGCGTCGGCGTGTTGGAGCAGTGCAACGGCTTCGGGGGTTACTTCTCCGACGATGCGGACTCCCAAGCCCGGTCCGGGGAATGGTTGTCTCCAAACGATTTCGTCTGGAAGTCCTAGTTCGGTGCCTACTGTTCGCACTTCGTCTTTGAATAGGGTACGTAGGGGTTCGACGAGTTCGAATTCCATGTCGGCTGGGAGTCCACCTACGTTGTGGTGGCTTTTGATCTTGGCTGCGTCGCTCGTCCCTGATTCGATGACGTCGGGGTAGAGGGTTCCTTGGACGAGGAACTTGGCGTCGGTGATTCCGCCTTGTGCCTGTTCGAAGATTCGGATGAATTTTTCACCGATTATTTTTCTTTTGTCTTCCGGGTCAGTGATTCCTTGAAGTGCTTCGAGGAAAGCGTCGGCAGCACGTTCATGAATTAGCTCTATTCCTTGGGTCCGTTGGAATGTTTCAACGACCTGGTCGCCTTCTCCGAGACGCATCAACCCGGTGTCAACAAAAACACAGACAAGTTGAGATCCGATGGCTTTATGGACCAGAGCTGCGGCAACCGCGCTGTCGACACCTCCTGATAGGCCGCAAATTGCTCGTCCTTTGCCTATTTGTTTGCGGATCGCGTCGACGCTTTCTTCGATGACGTTGGTCATCGTCCAGTCGGCTCGGCACTCGGCGATGTCGATGAGGAATCTTTCTAAAAGCTCCTGGCCGTGTGGTGTGTGGACGACTTCTGGGTGGTATTGAACTCCGTATATGTGGTTGTCGACATTTTCGATGACGGCTGCGGGGGCGTCGTTGGTTGATGCCGTGATGCTGAAACCTTCAGGTGGTTGGGTTACGGCATCGAAGTGCGACATCCATACCGAATCACCGCTTGTCACGTCTTGAGGCAGGAGTTGTGACGTTTGTGTGTTCCGATGAAGTTCGGTTCTGCCGTATTCGCCGCGGCCGCTCCGGTCGACTGTTCCTCCGAGCTGGTGTGCGATGAGTTGCGATCCGTAGCAGATCCCGAGGATCGGGATACCTAGTTCGTACACTCCGTCGTCGATTGTTGGCGCTCCCTCAACGTGGACTGATTTAGGTCCACCGGACAAGATGATTGCTGCCGGGGCACGGCGTGTGATTTCTTCAGCAGTGATGGTGTTCGGCACAATTTCGCTGTACACACGCGCTTCGCGAACTCGTCGAGCTATGAGTTGAGCATATTGGGCGCCAAAATCGACGACCAGAACTGTTTCGTGGGCGTTATCGACCTGGACCATGCGCGATTCGTCCGCTCGGGAAGTAATCGACTGTAGCGGTCATTGATCGCGTATCACGGTTTATTTTGTTTCTTCCGGGTCTTGGAAGGCGGTCGTTAGTAGCTGGTGGAGCAGGTTTGCTGTTGCTCCCCAGATGGTGTCTCCATAAAGTTCGAAGAAATAGATCGGGCGTTCGTCGGTCGAACCGGGCCATGCCCACCGTTCTTCTCGATAAACCCCGGGGAGCAATAATTCAGATAGTGGAACGTTCAAGATTTTGTCCACTTCATCCGGGTTGGCGATCAGTGCAGGTTTGTGTGGGAGGCGCGCCACATAGGGCACGATGCGTGCTTGGGACGAGAACGTCGTGAGGTGGTCGAGTTCACCAATCTTTCGCACCAGTGCACTGTCTAGGTGTACTTCTTCGCGTGCCTCTCGACAGGCTGTTTCCCACAGTGATTCTCCTGGGTCTTGGCCTCCCCCTGGGAAACTGACTTCACCGCTATGGGAGCGCATCTTTTGTGTCCGGCGGGTCAAGACAACTGTCGTCTCAGGGTCGTCGTACAGGGCTATCAGAACAGCTGAGTGCCGTTTCGGTGGGGGAGCTCCGGTTCGCTGATAACCGATTGGTCGAGAAGCTAAGTGTCGTTCGAGAGTGTCCAAACGGATTCGGGTCGAACTGGGCCAAGGAGCGGGGTCGCCAAGACTCCAGCGGTCCGGTCGTGGAATGTGTTGAGGACCGCCTCGTTCGGTTTCAGTCACGACTGCAACCTAGGAGGTTTCCTCAGAAAACGCATCGGGGCGGACCCGAAGGTCCGCCCCGATACACATGAGTTATTTGGATTACATCATGCCGGGCATGCCGCCGCCCATGCCTCCCATTGCGGCAGCTGCTGCAGCAGGATCCATTCCTTCTTCTGGTTTGTCAGTGATAAGTGTTTCTGTCGTCAGCAACAGTGCAGCGATTGACGCCGCGTTCTGGAGTGCTGCACGAGTCACTTTGGCCGGGTCAATTACTCCAGCAGCGACAAGGTCTTCAAATTCGCCTGTTGCGGCGTTAAAGCCGTTATTGCCGCCAGCGGTTTCAACCTGTTGGACAACGACAGCGCCTTCATGACCAGCGTTAGCCGCAATCTGTCGAGTAGGGGCATCCAAGGCACGGAACACCATGCTGGCACCTGTCGCTTCGTCACCATCTAGTGAGAGGGCGTCGATAGCTGCTCTAGATCGAAGCAATGCTGTGCCGCCACCGGGGACGATGCCCTCTTCTATGGCTGCTCGAGTAGCTGAGACAGCGTCCTCTATGCGGTGCTTCTTCTCTTTGAGCTCAACTTCTGTTGCTGCACCAACTTGGATGACTGCGACGCCACCAGCAAGTTTGGCGAGGCGTTCCTGAAGCTTCTCTCGATCCCAGTCGCTGTCAGTTTCGTCGATTTCGCGTTTGATCTGGCTGACGCGTCCTTCGACGTCTGAACTGTCGCCTGCACCTTCGACGAGGGTGGTTTCGTCTTTGGTGATGATGACCTTTCGGGCTTGACCAAGAAGGTCGACGCTTGTGTTCTCAAGTTTGAGGCCTACCTCTTCTGAGATGACCTGGCCGCCGGTAAGGACCGCCATATCTTGGAGCATGGCTTTGCGTCGTTCACCGAAACCTGGAGCTTTAACGGCTACAGAGGTGAATGTTCCGCGGATCTTGTTGACGACGAGAGTGGCGAGAGCTTCGCCTTCAACGTCTTCAGCAATGATCAGGAGCGGTTTTCCACCCTGCATGACCTTTTCAAGTACCGGAACAAGTTCTTGGACCGATGAGATTTTTCCATTGACGAACAGGATGTGTGGTTCGTCGAGGACTGCTTCTTGACGGTCGGGGTCGGTTACGAAGTATGGCGACAGGAAACCTTTGTCGAATTGCATACCTTCTGTGAACTCAAGGTCGACTCCGAAAGTGTTCGATTCTTCGACTGAGATCACTCCGTCTTTGCCGACTTTGTCGAATGCTTCAGCAAGGATTTCGCCGATTGCAGGGTCAGCTGAGGAAATCCCAGCAACAGATGCAATCTTTCCTTTGTCCGAGGATACGTCTTCGGACATTTCGCCAATCTCTTCAACGGCACATGCGACTGCTGCCTCGATGCCCTTCTTAAGCGACATAGGGTTAGCGCCTGCAGCGACGTTGCGGAGACCTTCGCGAACCATTGCCTGTGCCAGGACTGTGGCAGTGGTGGTGCCGTCGCCTGCAACATCGTTGGTTTTGGTTGCGACCTCTTTGACGAGTTGGGCACCCATGTTTTCGAATGGGTCCTCGAGTTCTACTTCTCGAGCAATGCTGACACCATCGTTGGTGATGGTTGGAGCGCCGAATGACTTTTCGAGCACCACGTTGCGGCCCTTTGGACCCAACGTCACCTTTACCGCGTCTGCAAGTTGGTTAACGCCTGCCTCAAGGCCGCGTCGTGCTTCTTCACTGAATTTGAGAATTTTTGCCATTTTCAGACTCAGCTCACTATCGCGAGGACATCGCGTGCACTTAGGATCAATAGATCTTCGCCGTCTGATGTGATTTCGGTGCCACCGTATTTGCTGTATATGACGGTGTCGCCGGCGTTCACGT
>SGYJ01000067.1 GCA_004214275.1 Acidimicrobiales bacterium
CTGAAGTTTTCGAGGTGTCCTGAGGCTTCCCAAACTTGGGGTGGGCTCAAGATGGCGGCGTCGAGGCCTACGACGTCGCTTCGAAGTTGCACCATCGATCGCCACCATGCATCTTTGACGTTTCTGAGCATGAGGACTCCGAGAGGTCCGTAGTCATAGGTACTGCGAAAACCTCCGTAAATTTCTGCTGAAGGGAAGACGAAACTTCGTCGTTTGCAGAGATTCACTACTTTGTCGAAGAGCGTTGGATCGGGCGAAGCCATGGCGCCGAGGGTACCGATGACTTACCCTCTCTGGCCACGCAATTGTTTGACTATGTTTGCGGTTCAGTTCTACGAGGCCTGTTGGGCTTATGGGGGATTTATGCGTTTAGAAGGAAAAGTGGCTGTTATCACCGGTGGCGGTAACGGTTTGGGTCGCGCGACGGCCCGACGATTCGCCTCTGAAGGGGCCAAGGTCGTGGTCGCCGACATTGTTGACGAGTTGGGTGAAGAAACGGTTCAAATGGTCACCGGCGATGGCGGAACTGCCTCATTTATTCATTGTGACGCGGTCAGCGCCCAGGACAATCATGCGATGGCCGCTCATGCTCTCGAAAACTATGAGGCCATTGACATTCTGGTGACTGCGGCTGGGGTGAGTCATCCCGGCTATAAGAGTGGTGACCAGGACGCAAGTTTGAAGTGGTGGGCGAAACGTCTGGATTATTTCGAGAGTCCGGCCGACGAGTTACTCGATCTCGATTTGGATGACTTTCGTCAGGTGATGGCAATCAACTTGGATGGAACACTTTTGGCTGCGCAGGCGTGTGCAGCACCAATGGTGGAAGCCGGCAACGGCGGTTCGATAGTGACGATTGCTTCCATTGCCGCGAAACATCCTGACGCGGGACCGATTCCCTATGTGTGTTCGAAGTCCGCTGTGTGGATGTTGACCAAAAAGATGGCTCGTGTTTTGGCGACTACGGGCATCAGAGTCAACGCGATCGGGCCTGGCTACATAGATACTCATATGACCAAAATGATCGAGTTCATTCCTGAAGAACGGTTGACTCAGTTCTTCGCGAATATTCCTATGGGACGCAAAGGTGTGCCTGACGAGATAGCGAACACGGCGTTATTTCTCGCCAGTGACGAAGCCTCGTATTTCACTGGAGAAATCTTGCATCCCGATGGCGGTTACTTCACTGAGTAGTGGCAGCGAAGTCGGTTAAGGTTTAGTTGTTATGTTGCGAGATCGAACAGTTGCTTTTCTTTGCCTAGCGTTGACCGCGATCATTTGGTCGACACCAATCACGTTTTTTGATACTGAGTTCGAAGGCGTGGACAATGACCGTATGGAGTGGTCATGTCCCCGTCCTATCTTGTCGCCGTCTCCTGACGTTGTTGACTTAGATGTTGTGCGTGCTGAGCTAGCCGAGACGCCGAACGGAACTATCCAAAGCGAACATCCGCAATGCCGGTTACTCAACGGAACCCAACTTGTCTTGGGGTTGTTGTCGCTCGCCGGTGGGCTTTGGAAAGGGCGAATGTGGTGGTTGTCGACATCTGATGCTCGTGCTGAAAAGAAATTCTCGAGGCTGCATGCGAAGACGTCTGGGAAGCCAAAAGGAATGCTCGATTAATTCCACGGTTGTTGATTTGGGTTAACTAAGCAATTCGGTGCTACGTAGTCGTCGTTCGATATGAAATTCCCAGAGGCGGTGGGCGATGGTCGATACTTCGTCTGTGTGCGGTGCTTGTTGAACTTCCAAAACTGTTGCCAAAGCTCCTCCAA
Organism: Acidimicrobiales bacterium; assembly: GCA_004214275.1. Taxonomy (GTDB): domain Bacteria; phylum Actinomycetota; class Acidimicrobiia; order Acidimicrobiales; family Poriferisodalaceae; genus MedAcidi-G3. The sequence continues at coordinate 1,777 of SGYJ01000067.1, forward strand.
GTGTTGCTCTCATCAACTCCAACGCGGAGGACGAAACTCGGCGACCTCGCTGGTGGGCGGCACATGTCACGCCGCCGACTCCCGGATCAAAGAATTCGAGGTCTGTTGTCTCTCCCCCGATAACACATTGGTCAAGTACTGGAGCCACCCCTTCGTGTGCCAAGAGTTTCAGCATGAAGGCAGGGACGATGAGTGCCGGATCGCTTCTTTGTAGGGTTTCGAGGGCTCCGCAAAGCATCCGGTAGGCGTCTTGGTTCGGTTGTTTGTCTTGTACCACTTGGTCGACAGCTTCAGCGATCGTTAACGCTTTGCCGAGGCGGTCGAGGTCTTCTCGTATTTCTGGCCAGTGGTCTCTGGTTTCGGCTTGGGTCACTATGTCAAGGTCTCCGCGGCCTTGATAGAACTGCAGGTCGAGGTGTCGTAAGAGTTCGAGTCGACCTCCGTAACGGCTGCGTGTCTTTCGCACACCTTTTGCGACTGCTCGAACTTTCCCGTTGTTTTCGGTGATGACCGACACGATTCGGTCGGCTTCACCGAGTTTGTGGGTTCGCACAATGACGCCGCTATCTCGGTAGTGCGCCATAATTCGGATCTACCTGTTGAGGCCGCCGAAGCGACGGTCGCGGGCTTGATATTCAAGGATTGCTTGGTAGAGATCAGCGCGCCGAAAGTCAGGCCACAACGTTTCGGTAAATAACAGTTCGCTGTATGCGACTTGCCAGAGAAGGAAGTTCGATAGGCGATGTTCGCCTGAGGTTCTGATCAGTAGATCCACGTCGGGCATGGTTGGTTCGTACAAGTATCGTGCCAATTTTCGTTCGTCGATACGTTCGACCGGGACACCGTCTTCCAACATGGCTTTCACGGCATCGATGATTTCTGCTCGGCCTCCGTAGTTGAAGGCGATAGTGAGAGTCATTTCGTCGTTGTTTTTTGTGAGATCGACTGCTTCTTCCATGCGTCGAAGAACTCGTTTCGGAACTCGCCAGTTTTTTCTTCCTGAGAACAGAATCCGAATACCCATTTCGTGGAGTTCATGGGAACGGCGCACCAGGAGTGATTCGTTGAAGTTCATAAGAAACTTCACTTCTTCGGGCGGTCTTTTCCAGTTTTCTGTGGAGAAGGCGAAAACGGTGAACCACTGGACTCCGATTGCTTTGGCTCCTTCGATCGCGTCGAAGAGCGCGTCTTCACCTGCTGCATGTCCTTCGGTTCTTGGGAGACCTTGTGCTTGCGCCCATCGCCCGTTGCCGTCCATGACACACGCAACATGTCGTGGGATTGTCGATAGGTCGAGGGCTGCGGGAATCACATCTGGCAGGTTAATCCGGTTCATGGAAATCGAGGAGCCGGTCGAGTGACTCTGTTCGCCGTTGCCAATCTTTTTCGACTTTGACGTGAAGTTCGAGGTGTACTCCTTCTCCATTGTTGGCGAGCTGCTGGCGTGTCGCTATGCCAACTTGTTTGAGTACTTCTCCGTTTCGACCGATGACCATGCCTTTCTGTGATTCGCGTTCAACCAATATTTCGCAACGTATGCGTGGCAAGTCCCATTCGATTACCCGCGTCGCGATGCTGTACGGCAGTTCTTCCCGAAACATGGCGAGGAGTTGTTCGCGGACGAGTTCAGCAACGAACCAAGGTTCTGGGAGATCAGTTACTTGATCTACTGGGAAATACGCCGGACCTTCGGTCATACGACTCTCGAGGTAGTCGACGAGGGCTTCGACACCGTCACCTGTGGTCCCCGAAACAGGGAAATATTCCTCTGCCTCAAACTGGGACGATTTCGCGAGCTGTTGCACGACTGCGTCTTTTGAAGCTTTGTCGCATTTGGTGATGATCACCACCGATCCTGGTGGGAGCCCTTCAGCTACGACCTGATCTCCTCGACCGATAGGAGCAGTCGCGTCGATGACGAGACATGCGACGTCTACGTCAGCCAACGCTGCGCGCGCTGTTTCGTTGAGTCGTTCTCCGAGTTGTGTCACTGGTTTATGAATTCCCGGTGTGTCAACAAAAACGATTTGGCTTTCCTCGCGATGGAGTACACCCATGATGCGGAGCCTGGTGGTCTGTGGTTTGTCCGAGACGATACTGACTTTGGTCCCAAGTATCTGGTTGATGAGAGTTGATTTACCGGCGTTTGGTCGCCCAACGAATGTAACGAAACCAGATTTCATTCTGATGCCTTGACCCGAGCACCGATGACGTTGATTCGTCTGTTGTCGATCTCTTTGGCCGTTAACTCCCATCCCTCATAGAGAATGGTTTCGCCGACTTCGGGGACATGACCAAGTAAGCCGAATACGAACCCGCCGACTGTGTCCCAGTCGCCGTCTCCTGTTGCGATCCCAGTTAATTCTTCGAAGTCGTCGACTGGTAGGCGGCCAGATAACAGCAATGTACCGTCATCTTCTTCTTGGACAAGCGATTCCTCTCGATCGAATTCGTCGACTATTTCGCCGATGAGTTCCTCGAGGATGTCTTCGAGGCTCACCAGTCCCGCTGTGCCCCCGTATTCGTCAACGACTATCGCTAGATGCGATTTTGATGCCTGCATCTCTCGCATCAATTCGACAACTCTCTTAGATTCGGGAACGAAAACAGCGTCTCGAATTAGTGAACTCATGTCAGTATTTGTCGGGTCTTGTAACTGGGCTGCAACGAGGTCTTTCGAGAGCGCCAACCCGATGACATCGTCAACGGTTTCGCCCACAACGGGGAGTCGAGTGAAACCAGTATCTACGGCAACGGTGAGCGCCTCTGAAACAGATAGCCCTCGAGCAAGAGTCACCATGTCCGGTCGAGGCACCATAACTTCACGTACGATCGTGTCTCCAAGTTCGATGATTGATCCGATCAGATGAGCTTCATCATCTTCGATCAGACTCGCTTCAGCGGCGGCTTCGGCAAGAGCGACGAGTTCGTCTTCGACGACAGCGTCAAGGAGTTCTTCTCTGGGTCGTGGACCGCATCGACGTACGAGTGTGATGAGTGGACGTGCGAGCCACTGCAACGGCACAAATCGTGCGATGAGCCGTGCCGGTCGCGCTAACCACCTGGCCATATCGTCATTGGCTTCGATGGCCCATCTTCTAGGAATCGCCTCACCGAACAAGAACAAAACAACGGTGGCAACAGCCACAACAAGCAAGGTGCTCCCCATCGACTGCCCTATGTAGACAGCGAGTGCTATCAGACCGACTTGGAACACAATTCGGAGGATCGTCACGGGAGTGAGCAGTACCTCTCGGTCAGCTATGAGATCGGCAAGCTGAAGTTCATCCTCGCTGGTTTCATCTAATCCCGCGGCTCGAGCGCGGCCAAGGCGAACGAAGGTCACTTCGATCAAGCGAAAGATGATGAGTGTCACCACCAGGACGACGACCAAAAGGGCGACAAGGGCGCCTCCCATCAGAGGTTCCTTCCAGCAAAGCCAGCCAGATGATCTCGTTCTCTTTCCTGCATTTGGTGCCGTTCGTGGTCATCGGCGTGGTCCATACCTAACACGTGCAATATTCCGTGGACCACAAGTAGATCAAGCTCATCGATCAACGACCCTTCGTGACCCGGGTAGGACCCTTTGTTCGTCGAGCAGTTGTCCGCTGCGACTGATGGACAGATGATCACATCGCCGAGCAGTAACGGTGAGCTGGCCGGGTTCGGTGTTTGCGTTGGATGCTCATCGATAGGAAATGCCAACACGTCAGTTGGGCCTTCGTGTCCCATGTGTTGTTCGTTGAGTGCTGCGATCGAGTCCGGTGAAACGAACGTTATGGATAGTTCGCTGATCGAGGTCACACCTTCTCCTGTGAGTACCGAGATCGCAAGTCGCCAATATCGTTCCATGTCGAGTTCGAAGTCACTTTGCTCGTCGAAGACGTGCACATCGACGTGTGTTTCGTTTTCCGACTTCGACACAGCTGCCGACGACTCTGAAGACTCAAACTGTGTCACGGGTTCTGCGGCGTTGCGTCGCGTCGCTCATAGGCGTCCACTATTGATTGCACAATCTTGTGACGGACGATGTCTCGGCCGCCGAGACGAGCGAAAGCCACATCTGGAACATTGTCGAGGATGCCTTCGACATCTCTCAGACCGCTTTTGCCTCCAGGTACATCTATCTGTGTGACGTCTCCGGTCACCACCACCCGAGATCCAAATCCGATGCGGGTCAGGAACATTTTCATTTGTTCGGGGGTGGTGTTTTGAGCTTCGTCAAGAATGATGAAGCTGTCATTGAGCGTCCTGCCGCGCATAAAGGCCAATGGCGCTACTTCGACTGTGTTTTTGTCGAATAGGCGTTCGGCTGCCTCAACATCAAACATGTCATATAGAGCGTCATAGAGTGGCCGCAGGTACGGGTCGACTTTGGCCATGAGATCTCCAGGTAAGAAACCCAACCGTTCGCCCGCTTCAACCGCGGGACGAGTCAAAACGATACGACGAACTTGTTTGGCCATGAGAGCTTCGACGGCCAGCGCAACCGCTAGCCAGGTCTTGCCGGTACCAGCCGGACCAATGGCGAAGGTCACAATATTTTTTCTGACCTGTTCAACGTAAGATTTTTGTCCGGAGCTTTTCGCCCGAATAATTCGACCGTTTGGTGCTTTGAGAATCTTGGTGGATAAAACTTCGCTGGGACTTTCATCGGATTTCACCATGTCAATCATTCGGGTGACCTCTGCTTCGCCCAGTCGTTGGCCACCTTCAAGAACTTGAACTAATTCAGAGAAAACCTGGCCGACCATCGGGGCTTCAGGTCCATCGACAGTGATCTCGTTGCCACGAACATGAATCACAGCTGTGTCGAAATGATCCTCAACGATGCGTAGGTGTTCGTCTCGTTGACCGAGGACGCCAACCATCAAGTGGTTCCCGGGTACGTGAATTTTGACTTGGGTGTCGCTCAAATCCGCTCCTGCGACCGCGAACTAACAGATGAGGCTAGCGCCGGTAGCTGTTGTCGCGATGGGAAACTGTGAAACGAAGCCTCGCAGCTTTCGGGTTCCTACTCACAACAAGCTGATTTAAGGGGCGATTGATTCAGTCGCCTCGGAGGTGCCGTTTGAGGAAATCAACCTGCAGAAGCAGCAAATTCTCAGCTATTTCTTCCTGGGGAGTCATGTGAGTCGTGTCTGACAGCGGCAGCACTTCGTGAGGATGACCAGCGGCGAGGAGAGTGGACGAAAGCTGGAGGGTGTGGGCAGCAACAACATTGTCGTCAGCTAAACCATGTATGAGCATCAGTGGTCGCTTCTGATCATCATCAACGATCGTCAACAAAGTTCGCTCGTAGTTCTCGGGTTCTTCGTCGGGATGACCCAAATATCGTTCCGTGTAGTGGGTGTCATATAGCAGCCAGTCGGTAACTGGCGCGCCTGCGACTCCGGCATGAAATACGTCAGGTCGACGAAGTACCGCAAGAGCGGCTAGATACCCACCGAAGGACCATCCTCGAATCCCTACTCGAGATAGGTCCACTTGTTCGGGGTAGATCTCTCCGATTGCGAAAAGGGCGTCGACCTGAGCTTGGAGTGTGGGTTCAGCTAAGTCTCCTCGGACCATTCGCTCCCAACTGCCTCCTCTTCCTGGTGTACCGGGACCATCGGTGACGACCACACAAAAGCCTTGGTCAGCGAGCCATTGAGACACCAAGAATGCGTTGCGACTCTTAACGACTCGTTGGGCGTGCGGTCCCCCATATGGGTCCATCACGATCGGAAGTGGTCCTTCGACTGCTCGTGTTGGGAACAGCACAGCGGTGTGGTTGGCGAGGGGTCCTGTTTGATGAAACGTCACTTGGGGGGTCAGCAAAGGAGTGGCAGCGAAGTCATCTACATCCCAAACCATGTCACCGTTGCTGACAGCCACCGTTGCGGATTCTTCGATCGTGCTGTGCTCTAACACGATGACAGGTGTCGAGCTCTTTGCCTGTGTCACTCCGAGGCCATCGGTAAGGCATTCGTTGCTGTCACCGTCGTAGGACCACAGATCGACGATGGTTGGTTCTACCGAAGCTGTGTACAGAATCGTTGTTTCGTCGACGGCGACTAGGGAACGTACCCATTGATTGGGCGGTGATACCGGTTGCTGGTTGAACAGCAGGGCCCGATTTTGTTCGTGTTCTTGGATCGTTAACCATCCATCTCGCCATCGTCGCGGCGTTCCTGGGACGATTTCGACCCAATCGGGGTCAGCTAACTCCAAGACCATGCGTGTTTGACCCGTGTCTTCGACCATTTCGAGTACCTGCATGGACCGTTGGTCACGGCTTTGAACAACCAGGGTTAACGGCTGATTGTCATCCCAGGTCACGTCGACCAAGTAGGGGTGAGTTGACCGATTCCACACAACTTCGAGTCGGGACGAATTTTCGGTGTCAACGACGTAGAGCTGAACATCAGCATTGGTGGTACCAGCCGCTGGATATCGAACAGCGCGGGGTTCTCTAGCGGGGTCGTTGGGAGCAGCGATATGCCACAGAGACACGTCGTTTACATCAACCCGAGTGACTGCGAGTTTCTTACTTGTTGGATCCCACCAGTGACCTCGGCTGCGGCGCATCTCTTCGGCGGCTACGAACTCTGCGCTCCCCCAACTCACAGTGTCGCTGTCTTCGGTAGCGATCGGTTGAGCAACGACAGTGCCGTCAGTTGAAGCTAGATATAAACCGTCGTTGCCTACAAAGGAGACGAGTTGGCCATCTCCAGATAGTCGAGGATCAAAAGCTCCCCCGGAATTCTCAATTACAACAAATGAACCAGACGAAGTGTCAACCACAACCAGTTCCCCGCCAAGAGTAAAAGCAGCTAAGGAGCCTGACCGGTCGGTGGAGTAGGTAGTGATTCCGCCGGCGCTTTCTCGAGCGCGTTCTCTTCTTGCCTGTTCAGCAGCTGGAAGGTCGCCTTGAGTTTCTGTGACCATCTCGCGGGGATCAGCTATCAGTCGTTCGTTTCCTGTCTCTGTGTCGATTCCCCACAGCGAGTTAACGGTGTCTTCGGGTCCGGAGCTACGCAAAAACAAGACCGTGGCGCCAGCTTCTGTGATCGTGAAGTCGCGTGGTGACCCCAAAGTGAAGCGTTGAGTGCGCGCATATTGGCGGGGAAAGCTGTCCGACACACTGATGACGGTACTCCTCGTTACCCTCAAGGGCGTGTTGCTACCAGATCCTTCAGCTTTCGATGAACTTCCCGACGACAAAAAGGCTTTGTGGGCGAAATACGGGTCGGGACCCGATCCGTTGTTCGTTCAACTCATCGGCGTGAACGTCGAAGAGGTACGACGTGATTATTGTCGGCTCTCACTTCCGTTTCGGGATGATCTTCTACAAGCAGGAGGCGCTATTCACGGCGGAGTTATCTCTACCTTGTTGGATACTGCCTGTGTTCCCGCAGTTGGAAGCGGTTTCGATAAAGCGCGTCCTTACAGCACTATTTCTATGAACGTTCAGTTCTTGTCTGGGGCCTCACAAAGTGATCTCGAAGCTGTCGGCTGGGTCATTCGACGCGGCAAGTCAATAGCTTTTTGTAGCTCTGCGGTTCAAACAACCGACGGCAAGCTTTTGGCTACCGCAGCGTTGACTTTCAAGATTTAGACCACAGACTTCTAACGGTTAGGACTCAGTCAGCGTTCGCAGCTGCTAGCACGTCCGTCGCTGTTGGGTTAACCATCACT
>SGYJ01000068.1 GCA_004214275.1 Acidimicrobiales bacterium
AATGCCGCAAGGAACAGTGAAGTTCTTCAACGCTCAGAAGGGCTTCGGATTTATATCTCGTGAAGACGGAGCAGACGTCTTCGTCCACTACTCAAACATCGAAGGGTCGGGATACCGATCTTTGGAGGAAGGCCAAACGGTCGAATTTGAGATTGGCGAAGGCCGCAAGGGCGAAGAAGCCCAGAATGTGCGAGCCGTTTAGAGCTAGCAACACTAATTCTAGATAACCCTGCGGCCGCTCCATTGCTGGAGCGGCCTACGGGCGTTTTCTCTATCGTCGATATGATCTTCAGTCGGCAATCGCGTCGTACATGACGACTGTGTCTGCCATCCGAAGTCCTGGGAACGCCGCTGCTACATCGGTCTGCAGTTGAACGAACCAGTCGCTGGCCGAAACCTGATCCCAAAAACGTCCATAGTCTTCCATCGACTCAAAATCAGTGACGTACAACGCCACTTCCATACCACCAGTTCCGGTGACAGGTCTCATAAGACGAGGGTTCTTCGCGCCCCAAGATTCGTGTTGGGGTTTCGCGGCTCGAGATCCCGCCTCAACAGCACGCATCGCTTCAGGAGTGCCTTCCCAACGAGTTGCAACAGATATCACTTGAATTCCTTTCTCTTGATTTGAAACAAGTCAAACTGTTGCGACTCACCAAAGCAAGATGGTCGACCTTTGATGGCTGATATTTCGCTGCGTCAGTGCAAGCCGTTCGGACGCTACGCTCGGTTCATGAAGTTCGACCGAAGGTTCGCTGGGGGCGCTCAGCGTTATATCCGAGTTGGCCCCACGGGCAACAAGTACGAATGCGTAGTATTTCTTGATCATCAACTGGGATGCCCACATCGCCATCTGGGCGACCCTGAAATAGAAGATTGCGGCTGCGGATCGTTAGCAGAGCTCAGAGAACGCGACACTCAACGCGGTGAAGGTTTCACTGACTTCCGTCATCTACTGCGTCGACTTCTCCGTCGGTAGGCATTTTGTCTACGTGCTGGTCTCTAGCTTCTGCATCTTTATAGATTGAGTGTCGACGCTCTTTAGCAAGGTAATGATCGATGTCCTCCTGGCTTCGTAAGTTCGCAGCTACTGCTTGGTTCCAATGGATCACTTCGTCGATTGGCCGCCGCCACCGGCTCTCCGCTTTTCGACGGGGCCACCCGATAGGAACAATGCCATAGGGAATATGGCTGGACGGGAAACCAAGCAGTGTTTGTAATGCCCGTGCTGTTTCGGGTTCACCTCCGCCCGAAAGCCATGCACTGGTCAGACCAACTGCTGTCGTCGCCAACTGTAAGTTTTGAATTGCTGCCCCCACCGAGACAAGCAAGATGTTAGAGCGATTCTCCGCGTACTCAATTCGGTCGAGGTCGGAGTCAAGCGCTACTGGGTATGTGTCAGCCCATCGGGGGTCAACGAAGACAGCCATCAACGCAACCGAGTCGTGGACCCAGTGTTTCTTATGGACATGCGGGAATCCCTTGCAGTGTTCGTTTAGTCGATCGGCTTGACTCGCCATCACAGACGCGACTTCTCGCACTCGCTCCGGCTCTTCGATCACACATATTTCCCACGGTTGTGAATTCGCTCCCGAAGGAGCCCAACGCCCGGCATCAGCAATTTTCTCTAACGTCTCTCTAGGTACTCGCTGTCCCGGGTCAAAGCTTCTAACGCTTCTCCGGGAACTCGCAAGGCCAACAAAATCGTGGAGCTTTTTGGTATTGAGTCTCGCCTGCGAGAACAACTTCATAAATCGACTTTAGAACAAAGGCGGACAGAACGAATTAAAGAGGACAATTGATCTGAAATTAGTAGTCTGCGCTCATCGAGATGACTGGCCCAATAACAAACAAAGTCGACGAAATGGTCTTGAAGGACGCCGTGTCTTCTTGGTTGTCTGACCCGTCCGGTCTCGGGTGTCTCCTCACACCGGAAAGTCCCAAAAGTATTTCCGACCCTCGCCCAGATGCAGTTGGTATTCGCCATGTCGGTGGTCACCTTGCTGGAGACTTCGAACTCATCGCAGTCCTAATTCGTCCTTCCACCAAAAGATTTACTTCAGTGTGTGGAGAAACACGAGCACAGTCGATCCATGCAGATCGGGCCTACTTAGCGTGCTATTTGGGGAGTGAAGAATTCACAGAGGAGCAGATTGAAACTGCGTTACATCTGGGTATAGGGCTGCTTCGGATTGATAATAATGGGCGTTGCCGCAGATTAGTGCCCGCGCCCTTAAACCGTCCTAGCCGCGGAATGCGGGCCTCCTTGTTGCACCAGTTAGGTCTTGTCGTTTGCCAGCTCTGCGGCATCAGTTTTTCGTTATTTCCAGATCATCAGCAAGATGACGCAGTGCTGTGGAATGAACGGTGGGCTGACCGATTCGGTCGTCTCCGCAATGAAAGTGTTTACGATCGTCGGCACCTGTGTCCCGACTGTGTAGGAAATATCAGCGAACTCGCGACTCGCGACGACAAGCTCTAGTTGGCGAGACGCTCCAACTACTAGAAATGACAGGTTTCAGCCGGCAGCTACGACGTCGCTGGGATCTTTGATGTCGGCGGTGAAACGGATGCCCTCATAGTCTTTGGATGCGACGTCGTTGAGCGACGCAACATATTTGGGAGTTCCGCCGTTATAAACCATATAGCGGACTTTCCCAGCTTCGTGGCCTTCGACGTTGCTGTTGTAGCCGGTGAACCAGGACTGGGCTTTGCGCATCAGCATCACTGAATACATTTTGACGACGTGATCGGTCCAGCGTTTCTCTGCTTCTTCAGTTGCTTCGAGATACTTGAGGTCCCGTTCCCACATGTAGCCAAGTAATTCGGTGCACCAATCCACCCCGTTTTCAATGCCGCGTGGGTAATTCGTTGAAGCGGAGCCGCTCTGCGGTCCTGAAGGCATCAACAAGTTGGGGAACCCTGAGACCATCATCCCAAGGAAGGTAGTGGGGTTATCGAACCATTTTTCTCTAAGAGTGAGCCCGTCTCGACCCCGAATGTCGATGTGATCGAACGAGCCGGTGATCGCATCGAACCCCGTCGCGTACACGATTACGTCGAACTCAAACTCTTGTTCGGTGGTACGTATCCCTTTTTCGGTTATTCGTTCCAACGGGGTCTCGTTGATGTCAACAAGATGGACGTTGTCTCGGTTGTAAGCCTCGAGGTAGCCGGTTTCCATTGGCACTCGTTGAACACCAAAACCATGGTCTTTCGGGATGAGTTTTTCTGCGATGGCCGGGTCGTCGACTCGGCCTCGTATCCGGTCAGCTATGTAGGCAGATACCTCTGCGTTGGCTTCTTCGTCGGTGAAAATTTCTCGGAAGTTTTTCAACCAAATACTGAAACCGGATTCGTCATATAGGCGATCCCAGAGTTCGTAACGCTCTTCTTGGTTGACTTCGTAGAAGCCTCGCCGGTCGGGTTCATGTTCGAAACCGCCTGGAGTGCGAGCACAGGTTTCGAAGATCTCGTCATAGCGTTCACGGATATCTTCCATTTGTTCGACGCTGATGTCGCTGTTGTTGAGCGGAGCGACCCAATTAGGTCGTCGCTGGAACACCGTTAGATCACCGACCTTGTCGGCTATCTCGCCGATGACTTGGATCGCTGTTGCGCCTGTGCCGATAATGCCGACGCGTTGGTCGCTGAGGTCAACTTCTTCATGCGGCCACCCATAGGTATGCCACGAGCGTCCCTTGAAGTCTTCGACTCCTTGGATTCGAGGCATCGTCGGTTGGGAAAGTAAACCTAAGGCAAGGATGAGAACCCGGCAGGTCAGGTCGCGTCCGTCAGATACCTGGATTTGCCACAATTCGTTTATTTCGTCAAAGACAGCCGATTCGACACGGCAATTGAATTGCATGTGTTCTCGCAAATTGAATTTGTCTGCGACGAAGTTGAGGTACTTGAGATTTTCGGGCTGCCCGGAGAACATTTCTTTCCAGTGCCACTCGTCGAGAACCTCTCGAGAGAATGAGTAGCCGTAGGTGTAGCTTTCCGAATCGAACCGTGCACCCGGGTAACGATTGTTGTACCAGGTACCCCCAAGATCGGGGTCAGCCTCTAACACGGTCGCCTTGATTCCCATGTCTGTAAGTCTCTTGATTTGATAGATGCCAGCAACGCCTGCACCTACAACAACGACTTCATAATCCAATTCAGCGTCATGACCCATGTCTGAATTCCCTTGCACTTTCGCGTTATGTACTTCTTTTATGTACTTCTTAATGATACGGCGCTTGGTGTTCGTCTCGCCTGATTGATTCAAGGCAAAGCAAATTGTGTTATTTCGAGATCAAAAAACGAGTTCCGAAGATCCGAAAGTCATGTTGTGGTGCATCCCCATCGGCGTTGAGTTCTAACGCGTAGATGCCTTCACCGTTTTCGTTGAGGAACGACTGCAGTTCTTGAGCAGTTTCTTGCGAAGAGTCGATCGGTGAGATGAGCTCGATAACACCGCCTTTGGGTGGGTGAACTACGCAGGTCAGAACTCCGCGGCCCGCGTCGATCTGCGGTGAGTCAGCTGCAAGACCTAATCCATTGGCATATACGTCTGCTGCGAGGCTTGCGTCGTGAGTTGCAATAAGTACTTTTTGAATACCTGTGTAGTGCGGGGATGCACTCGAGGGGGTTTCTGGTTGCGTTACCGAACCGTCGGGGTAAATCCTTATCAGCACTCCGTGAGTTGAGCTTGGGTGGATGTCACGTCCACCAGCACCTCTCATCAGGGGAAGTACTTTGACTCCTTTTTCGAGCAATATTTCTGCTTCAGCATTTGGGTCTGCTGATTCGAGCATCATTGCGTAGATGCCTTCGCCTCGTCGATCAAGAAATTTCTGTAGGGCCTGACTCAACGGCTCATCAGGGTTCGATGGTGCCATGAGTTCAATATTGCTTCCCCCGGCAGGCTGACACATGCCGACGTGGGCCCCTAGGGACGGGACTGTTTCAGGGGAAAAATCTAAAACATGCATTCCCATCTGGTCCCGGAAAGTTGCTAGAGCAGCTTCGAAATCTTTGACTGCGATTGCTATACGGGGCATTGCTGTAATCATGGGTGGTCCTATCTCGCTTATCGAAGCCTAAGCGCTTCCCAATGCCCTCGCTGGATTAGGCACAGCGCTACCGGAACCTTAAGACAGGAGGGCTGATCATAGAGGGCGGATCTCGACCCCATCAGCTCTGCCCGACACCTTTAGCGAGGTATTGTCGAGGATGGGTGTGACGGGCGAATTCGTTAAGTTTTCTCGCACATGAATCTCACAAAGGTGGAATGTGATGGATCTGTTAATCGTTGTAGAACTCGATCGTTATCGGCAGGCCGATTACGACGAGTGGCGCAAGATTTTTGACGAGGACGCGCCAGCACGGGCAGAATTCTCTGAATCAATGATCGCTGGTCCTCTCGACGGTGGCCACGTCGCAATCGTGTGTCACGGCGTGGATATGGAGAAAATGGCCGCGTTTATGGGAACCGACGAGTTCGCGGCCCGTACGAGCAGATTCCATGGTCCCCCAACGATCTACCAACTCAACGAAATGGCTCCCCCGAACTAACGACCGACCTCAGCAGAGTGGCACGGGTGGATATATGCCCACAAAGATGTTCAGGTTTGGGAACTTTCAATGGCGTCAATCAGACTTTGCCCGTTTTTTAGGACCCACTGGATCTGCCCGTGTTTAGTTTCTGCAGTTACAAGATCGGAAGATCCATTCCGAGAAATTTCTACGTTGATCAGAGCCGCTAAAGGAAGTCGTCCCTCCCACATTTCAGCCTTCGAAATGCGGTACACCGCGTCGTCTGTGACTTCGAGACTAACCAACCGGGTAGTTCCCGAGCTATCAGTTTCTTTCACGCGCTGAAATCTCGACATGACCTCAGTGTGTCAGAGAGAACGGTGCTGGTTATTCCAATGCGCAGCGAGAACCCTACAAATCGTTTGTCGAAGATTTGTAGAAGGGCTCTGCGGCAGTGGCTAGCTAGCAATGCGTGGAAATGGCTACGTGCGACGAGGCAGACTATGGCGGGAGGGGACGAACGATCAATGCTTTCCGCGTACCGGGTTCTAGATGTAACTGACCAACGAGGACATCTGACTGGTTTGATGCTGTCGATGTTGGGCGCTGAAGTTATCAAGGTCGAGCCGCCTGGAGGGGTGGCCACCCGCAACGTGGGCCCGTTTAACCATTCCGGAGTGTCTCTGACCCACCTCGCCTACGACCGGGGAAAAAAGTCGGTTGTCATTGATCTTGAATCTGCTGGAGGAAGAGATCTACTACTTGATTTGGTTGAAGGCTCTGATTGTCTCATTGAGTCACAGGGAGCGGGTGTCCTCGAGGGTTTAGGGCTGAGTAGTGAAGTTCTCCTCGCTCGAAATCCCTCTCTGGTCATCGGGACGTTGACTCCGTTCGGGCACACCGGACCCAAAGCCCATTGGCCGGCGACTGATCTAACCCTTATGGCTTCCGCGTGCACCATGGCCTTCACTGGTGATGTTGACCGCTCCCCTATCCGAGTTTCGGTCCCCCAAGCATTTCATTTTGGCGCTGCAGTTTTGGCGGGTGGCGTGATCGCTGCCCTCTATGAGCGTGGCCAGTCAGGTCTTGGCCAGGTCGTGGATGTAGCTGCACAGCAAGTGATACCCATCGCTACTCAAGCTGGCGTTTTGGCAGACGCCTGTAATTTCCCTACGCCAATCAGAAGCGGCGGCGGAGCGACCGTAGGACCAATCAACCTCAGACTCGTTTATCCGGCCAAAGACGGTTTCGTTTCAATCACACACGTGTTCGGTGATGCGATTGGGCCTGTTACTGCACGCTTAATGGAGTGGGTTTTAGAGGAGGGATTTGTTTCCCCCCGCATAGCAAATTTGGACTGGGTGAATTTCGCATTGCTGTTGGAGTCAGGAGAAGTCAGCGTCGAAGATTGGGACGCCGCGAAAGATGCTGTTGCAAGTTGCACTTCTTCCAAAACGAAAGCTGAACTTCTCGAAGTTGCTATGGATCGCCAACTTTTGATGGCTCCGATCGCTGACGTAGGAGAAGTCCTTTTGAGCGAGCAGTTGCGGAGTCGTGACTATTTCGATCAGATCAAAGTTTCAGAAGAGACAATCACCGCACCAGGGCCTTTCGCCTTAACTAAACAGTCACCGTTGACTGACGCAACCCATGTAGCTGAGCTTGGCGCTGACAACGAGGAGCTCCTTTCGACAACCAGACAGCCCTCTACGAGTGGTCTCAGTACGCCTTTGGTATCGCCTCCGCTCGACGGTGTGAAAGTGGTTGATTTCATGTGGTCTCTGGCTGGACCTTTCACGACTCGAGCCCTCGCCGACCTCGGTGCCACCGTCGTTAAGATCGAGTCGATACATAAGCCCGACGCTGCCCGTGGGTTCCTTCCTGTTTGGGACAATGAACCGGGTTTGGAGCGTTCCGCGCTTTTCGATACCGCCAACGCAGGCAAGCTCTCACTAGCCCTAAACATGAATTCACCCCAAGCTCTCGAAGTGATGCATGACCTCATCGAATGGGCTGACGTACTTTGTGAGTCTTTCTCACCGGGCAAGCTGTCTTCTTGGGGTCTCAGCTGGGACAGCGTTAACAAAATCAATCCCCGTTTGATCATGCTCTCCACCTGTCTTACTGGACAATTTGGACCAACTTCAACCTTCGCCGGCTACGGCAACTTGGGAGCTGCTCTGTCGGGTTTTTATGGACTAGCGGGCTGGCCTGACAGGCCCCCGTCGGGTCCTTTCGGCG
Source organism: Acidimicrobiales bacterium (assembly GCA_004214275.1). GTDB lineage: Bacteria > Actinomycetota > Acidimicrobiia > Acidimicrobiales > Poriferisodalaceae > MedAcidi-G3. Next base: position 7,765 of record SGYJ01000068.1, read on the forward strand.
CATACACCGATTACACATCGACTCATTTTATGTTGGCGACAGTTCTGGCTTCTTTGGATCGGCAGCGACGAACTGGTCTCGGTGAATACATCGACGTCGCTCAAACTGAAGCCGCTCTTCACTTTATTTCTCCAGCATTGTTGGAGGCCTCAGCTACGAACCGTATTGCTTCAGGCATGGGTAATGATGATCCAGACATGGTCCCCCACGGTGCCTTCCCCTGTTTAGGTGAAGATCAGTGGGTAGCTGTCGCTGTTGAAAATGATGTGCAGTGGCAAGCTTTGTGTCACACCATAGGGAGAGTCGACCTTGCCGAAGACGAGAATTTGACTTCGGCGGCTGGTCGTCGACTATCTCAAACCGAGGTAGATGAGGCCATCAACACTTGGACATCTACAAGATCGGCTGCGGAGATTACGGATTCACTAGTTCGAGTCGGGGTTGCCGCTCACCAGATTCAAAGCAGTGCTGAATGTTTATCTGACCCTCAGTTGGAACACAGACATGCTTTTGTGTGGTTCGAACACCCGGATCGCAGATGCGTCGTTGAAAATGCCCGGTTTAAGTTGTCGAGAAGCGAGCATGGTCCGAGGGTTCGCGCGCCGTTTTTAGGCGAACATACTTTCGAGATTTTGTCAGATCTTGTGGGTTACAGCAGTGAGCGAATCGCGGACCTAGCTGCCGCTGAAGTGCTGGAATGATTCACAAGTAGCTGCTCTCTCATTCGCTGGCCCCGAAAATATTCAATACTTGATGATTATCAACGAAGGGGACGGCATGCGTATCGGCTTCATTGGAGTAGGAAACATGGGTGGCCCCATAGCTACTCATCTCATTTCGGCAGGCCACGACTTGTCGATATTTGATCTCAACGAGGAGGCGCTCAGTCCGTTGGTTGAACTAGGCGCACGTCAAGTTTCTTCCGCTGCTGCGACGGCTGAGAACTCTGAAGCTGTGTTTTTGTCGTTACCAATGCCTCGCGACGTCGAAGAAGTTGTCTCGGGGGCTGGTGGCCTCTTCAGCGTCATGGACGCCGGACAGACAGTGATCGATCTGAGCACTAGTTCCCCGACGTTGAGCCGTTCTCTTGCTTTAGAGGGCCAGGGTCACGGGATTGATTTTCTCGATGCTCCAGTTTCAGGTGGCGTCTACGGCGCACGTAAGGGCACGTTGGCTGTCATGGTCGGTGGATCTGAAGAAGCATTTGAGCGAAGCATGCCGCTCTTTGAGTTGTTCGCAGCGAAGGCCGTGAGATGCGGGGATGCCGGGGCAGGCAACGTCGTAAAGGCAGTCAACAACATGCTGGCCTTCGTCGGCATGATGGGCGCTACTGAAGCACTGTTGTTGGGAAGTAAAGCGGGAGTTGACCCTAAAGTGTTGCGTGAAGTCGTTGAGGCAAGTAGCGGCGCCAGTTTTGTGTGGAGTAGCGGTACTCGGGCAATTCTTCGCGATCGACTGGCTCCTTCGTTTACCAGTGCCTTGGCCTGTAAAGACATCGGTTTAGCGGTTGACCTTGCTGACGAACTCGAAGTTCCTGTGCCGATGGGACGCCACACCCAACAACTCTTAGAAACTTACCGCGACAACGGCTTTGCCGATGAGGACATACTGGCAACCGTTC
>SGYJ01000069.1 GCA_004214275.1 Acidimicrobiales bacterium
CTACCGACGGGATCCAATGTTCAGACCAAGAACACCATTTTGATCTAATCGTCTACGCGACGGGCTTCGATGCGGTTATGGGGCCCTACAAGTCAATAAAATTCACCGGCAGCGACGGACGCATTCTCGCAGAGAAATGGGAAAATGGACCGAGCACATATCTGGGGTTGGCCACGGCAGGGTTCCCGAACATGTTCACATTGGTGGGACCTCACAACGCTTCCACGTTTTGCAATATGCCTCGCTGCATTGAGCAGAACGTGGAATGGGTGTCGACGTTCCTACAGCAACTTTTCGCTTCAGACGTAAGACGCGTTGAGGTCGATATCGATGCTGAAGATGAGTGGACCGAACATGTGTATGAGTCGGTACAACGAATGCTCTTCAGCAAGGTGGACTCATGGTTTATGGGTGTGAACAAGAACATCGAGGGTCGCGATACACGAACCTTCATGCTGTACGTAGGGGGATTACCCAGTTATACAGAGCGGTGCGATGACGTAGCTAGAGATGGCTATCGGGGTTTCATTATGAGTTGAAAGAGGCTCAGGGCACCGCCTCTTTTCCGGAACTAGCTAAAGCTGCAAACCCAACGTTGACTGCACAAACATTCGAAGATGACGGGCCGCGAGTCAACACCTACTAGGACAACCCGAACCCGATGTAATCTTGCATCCGTATGTCCGAGCAGGAAACCGAACTGTCTGAAGAGGACACAGAACTGTCCGAAGACGAAATACAACAAATCAAAGAGGCAATACAACAAACCAAAGAGTTCAACCTGCAACGGTTCCGAGAAATTGATGACGCCCAGGCAGAGGAGCTACATCGAAGACGTCTCACCGAGAACGACTAGAAACGAGACACCTATCTCTTGGTCACCACCGACTTTGAGGTGACGTTCATCTCCGGTTCGAACTTCTCCGACTCGAATCAACTATCAGAAGCGTCGTGACAGATTTTCGGCATCTCCCAAAAAGCTAAGATCCGGCTTCGTAGCTGGCATAGGACCCCAGCAGCGGATCCCGACCCGCCATCGCGACCAACTTCTTGACAACCGATTCATTCCCATCTAACTGAATTTCAGGCCCAAATCGTTCTCCGCGTATCATGTCCCCGGCTTTTTGGAGCTGCACGTAGCCGGCCTCAGCAAGACCCTCGTCTATAACGACTTCTTGGCCAGTTGCAACCGCCAGATCAAATGTGTGAATTAACGGGTCCACAGTCACCACGCCAACGAACCGGTCAACAACCAGGTGACCCCATGGCGTCTGGACCTTCTGGGCAAGAGCCTCAGGATCGTCGAGAGCTTCCCTCGTTTCGGCGAAGGCGCTACGCCACTCTTCAAGTGGATTGATTACCTCGGGCTGACCAGCGGTTTCTGCTCCGATGCCATGAGCGATCCCAGTAATCATCTGGCACATACCGATGTTGTGCGAAAGCACATCTCGAGCACTCCAGCCCTCGCAGGGGCTCGCGTTGTTCCAACCCAGAGAATCTCCGGGCCCGACTCGACGGACCGTAGCGTCGAAGCCGTATAAGGCATGGATGTAATTGCGGGTGTTCTCGCTCACATACCCATTTTAGGTTGGCGTGCGGGAGCTGCACGATTGTGAGACAGAAGATATGTCTGCCACTCGCTAGCCGGTGGTCTCTTGTCTCTACCCCTTTGCTACCTCTGGGGAGACAACTATCCACGTCGCTTTACCGAGTACATGAACTTCGCCCGTGGCTCCAAACAAGCCCACGTCTGTATAAATCTTCCTGCCTACGCGCTCACGAGTCTTGCTGATGACACGGAAGCCTTCCTCGGAATCGAACAAAGGTAGAGAAGTTACCGAAGCGTCGTAGGTGCCGAGTAGACAAGATTCGTGCTCTCCCAAGAAACCGTTCACATAAAATCCCAGCGCTGAGGTGCAATCCAGAGCCGCGATCGCCGGAAGTGAGGCCAAAACCCCCTGGTCCTCCCAGCGCCTCCCAGGATTCCATGTTTGCCAAAAAATTTGGTCAGTTATCTGTCGGAGGCGTAAACGTAACCCCAATCGCGATTCAGGACCACAAACGAAACACTCTGCGAAGTGATCTTTAGACGGGCCGAACACCTCCTCGTAACTGTCGAACCTATTCTTTTGTTCCTCACTAAGAGCAACGTGTCGTTGGAGCTCCAACGCAGTGTCTTCACTCATCACCGGTTCTTTGGTCTTTGACGACGCCCAACCCGACAGAACGGTCTCGCCACTGATCCCCACCGTGACCGAGACAGTTTCGTTGTCGACCTGTTCCTCATGAAATTCTAAATCGGTCGAAAGCGGCACCGGTTGATGGAGTTTTACCTGCAGCTGAGCAACGTTGGTTTCAAGGAAGTGCGCTCCGAGACAGGCATACAAGCCGGTGGCGACGCCACCATTTCCCGAAGTGGGTGGCCCACGGAAATGTTCGGGAAGATTTACAGCATTGTTCTCGTAGTCGATTACGCGATCAGCGCCCGGCTGACACGTAAGGCAGGAATGATTCACAAACTTAAGACTATGGGACCCCGGGCAAACAGACCCGCGACACAGTCGTGGGCTTGTGGTGCCGAGTTTTAGTGAACAGCGCTTCGCCTTTCGTTACAGAAGGCAAAAAGGGAGCTTTACCCCCCATCGACTGTCGCGCCGCCATTTCCTCGCATGGCCTAGGCGACAGCCAACACCCCGAGACCCAAACCGACCGGAGATCCTAAATTAGCGATATCCCCGAACGCAGTTATAGCTCCCCGCGAATCAACTACGAGATAGCCGCCCGGTCTGCTTATGAGCCCAACAGCGTCAACCCGCCCAAGAGGAGCAGGCGAGCCGAAATAAGGAATGTCGCCAACCGGATACACCTGACCAACTGAATCCAAAAATAGGTAGCCGCGACCCTTCAGATCAGCAGCGAAGTCGACCACCCGTAGATCATCGACTGGGCGGTTATCTACCAAGGCACCATGAAATGGGGCCGACCCGAACGAATGGACTCCACCTCGACTATCAACAATCCAATACCCGTCACCTTCGGCGACCGGCTCAATCTTCACGGCAGTAGCCGCTTTACTGGCCACCTGCGGGATTCCGTCGAGAAATGGCGCGTTACCGAAACTAAATACACTCCCTTGGGCATCAATCACCCAATACCCAACGCCAGTAGGTGACGCAGCAATGTCAACAGGGGGCGCAACCAGATTGAGAGACGAAAGATCTCCCAGCGATCTAGCCGTTCCATGCGCTTGGATATATCCACTTGCATCAAGGACCAAACACCCCTGCCCATCGCGTGTCATTGCAAGCGAAATAGGGTCAGAGCGAAGCTCAAGCTCAATCTCCGTTACCTCTTCCTCAAAATGCATTAGACGGTGATTTGACGTGAGAATCCAATAACCGCTTAATGACACTTGTCGAGCCTATGTCAGAGCAGCCTTTGGTCGAGGTCAGGGGCCGACTAGTTTGAATAGATCATGAAGATCTACACCAAGACCGGCGATGACGGAACCACAGGCCTCTTCTACGGCGGAAGAGTAAGCAAAGCTTCAGTTCTCCCCATGGCATACGGGGCCGTGGACGAAGCGCAAGCAGCGATAGGACTGGTGCGTTCAGCCAACGAAGACCCAGAATTTGACCGACTTCTAACGCTTTTGTGCCGAGATTTATACGTCGCAATGGCAGAACTCGCCACCCTGCCCGAAAACAGACACAAACTCGAACCGGGAACAACGCTGGTCACCAAAGACATGGTCAGCGAAATAGAAAAAGCCATAGATGCCACCAGCGAACTCTTCGAAGCACCAACCGAATTCACCATCCCGGGCCAAACCGAGATTTCAGCAAGACTCGACTGGGCCAGAGTGATGGCTCGACGGGCCGAAAGGGAAAGCCTCGACATATGTGCAGAAGACTCAGAAGTTCTGCCCTACCTCAACCGACTCTCTGACCTTCTATGGACGTTAGCGAGATGGCAAGAAGGCGAATCCCTTTTGAGCCGTGATGAATGACAACCCCTCCAACATGACAGGAGAATCATGCCCAACCAGTTAGCTATCTCTTCGATAAATGTCGTTGCTTCAGCAGCCGACAGCACCACCGCCGCAAAAGACCGACCGGTGACACCGAACGAACTTGAAACCCTCGGTGTTACCGACGATTTCCTCGCCGCGAGTGGATTTGAAGGCAATATCAACCAAACAGCTCTACTTCCCGAACGAGACGCAGTCGTGATTGCGGTAGGTCTTGGGAACGAAGAAATAACAACAGCCACCGGCCGCTCATCCGCAGCAGCGTTATGGCACGCCTCCAAACACCTCGACTCGCTGACATCGCTCCTGCCCCTAGCCATAGCGTCTGAACTTGGAGCAGAAATAGCACTCCAGGCAGTAGTAGAAGGAATGCTCCTCGCTTCATACAGCTATGACGAACTAAAGGGAAGCCCAGAAAATACGCCAAACCTTCAACAGATAACTCTTGTCGTACCAGACGGTGTTGACAGCACAACTGTCTTACAGAAGGCAGAATCAGTCGCGAATGGCATCGCTCTTAGTCGCGACCTAGTGAACCGGCCCGGAGGGTCACTATCAGCGACCCAATTAGCTGATGAAGCAATGGCGGTGGCAGACCAAACAGGCCTAGAAATAGAAGTTTGGGACCGCGAACGACTTGTCGACGAAAAGTGCGGCGGCATCCTCGGAGTCAACGCCGGTTCACTAGAAGAACCGCGACTCATCAGACTGACATGGCGACCAAAAGGTGAGAGCCGCGGAACACTCCACTTCGTAGGCAAGGGCATCACCTTTGACACAGGCGGGCTTAACCTCAAAACCTTTGAGGGAATGAAAGAAATGAAAATCGATATGGGAGGCGCCGCAGCCGTTATTGGAGCAATGGGAGCGATAGCTGCCTACGCTCCCGACCTCACTGTCATAGGAACCTGCTGCTGCACAGACAACCAACCCAGCCCCACAGCAACAAAACCAGGTGATGTTCTCAACATACGGAACGGCAAAACTGTGGAGGTACTCAACACGGATGCGGAAGGACGCCTCGTCTTGGCGGACGGACTGTCACTAGCGGCAGAAGACCAACCAGACCTCATCGTAGACCTAGCGACCCTGACAGGAGCGTGCCTCGTTGCATTAGGCCAACGATATGCAGGCCTCATGGGAAACAATGACGACGCAATCACCAAAGTTCAAACCGCAGCCAACAAAGCAAATGAACGAATGTGGCATCTTCCGCTACCCAGTGAGTATCGAAAACAACTGGACTCCGAAATCGCTGACTTACAAAATATCGGGTCGGGAAGATTCGGAGGAACCCTGGTAGCGGGATTATTCCTGCAGGAGTTCGTTGACGAAACTCCATGGGTACACCTTGACATCGCTGGCCCGGTCACCACTGACGAAACCGAAGCTGAATTCCCCAAGGGAGCTACAGGGTTCGGAGTTCGCACCCTGATCGAAATTGTCAACAACTGGTAAAACCTTCCCGAAATCTTCAAACTTCCGAATGAAATGGTGAGAACTTGCAAGCTCCGACCAACACAGAAATTAGAAACCCCTGATGTCCAACGACCTTTCACAAAACCCCGATGTCCGTACGCTCACCGAATGGATTGATGAAAGTGAACGAATCACCGTGCTTACAGGGGCAGGAATTTCTACCGACTCCGGAATTCCGGACTTTCGCGGCCCAAACGGGGTATGGACCAAGAATCCGAAAGCTGAAAAAGCATCCAATATTCAGAACTTCATAGCTGACCCGGAGGTCCGAAAGGCCTCATGGCGAGATCGCCTCGACAACAGAGCCTGGTCAGCGGACCCAAACGACGGACACAGAGCCCTGGTCCAACTTGAAAAAAGAAACAAACTTGTTGCCCTCCTCACCCAAAACGTTGACGGCCTCCATCACGCAGCCGGATCCTCGTCAGCGAAGGTCATAGAAGTTCACGGAACCATAAGAGAAGTCGCGTGCCTTGAGTGCGACTATCGCGATGATATGCAAATAGCGTTGAACCGGGTTCGACAAGGCGAAGAGGACCTTGACTGCCCCGAATGTGGCGGCATCTTAAAAAGTGCCACCATCTCCTTTGGACAGTCGCTAGTCCAAAGAGACCTGCTCAAAGCCGAAGCTGCTGCACAAAACTGCGACCTCATGATCGCAATCGGAACAACACTGGCCGTGTACCCAATAGCTGCGGTAGTTCCATCTGCGCAACGAGTCGGAGCGAAAATAGCGATCATTAACGCCGAACCAACCGAAATGGACCACTTAGCTGACCTCCTGATTCGCGAGTCAATTAGCCAAGTACTTCCGATAGTGGTCCAAGGAGCTAAGAACCTCACCGGCGGAGAAGCCGAGTAGCTGCAGAAATAGCCACTGAAGGCACAACCGGTAGAATTGGCGAGGTGAAGCCTCACTCCCGGTGTGCAAACAGGAATTAATTGATGACCAGCTACGGCGATCTACTAGCGGCAACGAAACAACAAATAGTTGAAGTTGACACCGCCACAGCCGCGCAACTCATCAAAGAAAACCACGTAACACTTGATGTGCGCGAACCCGAAGAGTTCGATCAAGGCGCTCTCTCAGCAGCAATACACATCCCACGCGGTCACCTTGAAAGCCAAATCGAACAACGGCTCCCCGAACGTGACACCAAAATCGTTGTCTACTGCGCCGCAGGTGCCCGTTCCGCTTTCGCAGCTAAAACCCTCAACGAACTCGGCTACAGCCAAGTCGTTTCGATGGACGGAGGGTTCACAAAATGGAAGTCCGAAGGCCGAGCATGGGAAATGCCCGAAACCCTCACAGCCCACCAACGAAACCGCTACCAACGACACCTCCTTCTCCCAGAAATAGGAGAACGAGGTCAACAGGAACTATTCGAAGCGAAGGTACTTCTCCTCGGAGCAGGAGGCCTCGGGTCACCAGCTGCCATGTACCTAGCCGCAGCAGGAGTTGGAACCATCGGCATCATCGACATGGACATCGTTGATGAATCCAACCTCCAACGCCAAGTCATCCATGACACAGGGCGGGTGGGCCAGTCAAAAGTAGAGTCAGCAAGACAAACGATCGGAGCTCTCAACCCCGACGTCAACGTCAAAACCTATGACACACGCCTCGACGCCGACAACGTGCTTGACCTCCTATCCGACTGGGACGTGGTCGTGGATGGAGCCGATAATTTCCCAAGCCGGTATCTACTAAACGACGCCTCCGTCAAACTCGGCATACCGGTAATCCACGGATCGATCTTCAGATTCGAAGGCCAAGTAACAGTGTTCGATCCAACCAAAGGCCCCACCTACCGTGACTACGTACCGGTACCACCTCCACCTGAACTGGCGCCATCCTGCGCCGAAGCTGGAGTGCTCGGCGTACTCCCCGGGATCATAGGAAGTCTCCAAGCCCTGGAAACAATAAAAGTTCTTCTCAACCTGGGAGACCCCCTTATAGGAAGACTCTTAGCCTTCGACGCCTTAGAAATGACTTTCCGCGAATACAAACTCAATCCCGACACAGAAAATCAGATCACATACAACAACCGTGACCGCATCAAAATCGTCGAATACGACCAACACTGTTCGCCGACACTTGTGTGAACCGGACCTTTCAACCCAGGGACCTGAAACGGCGACTCCGAACTCGCACCCTAAACTTCTGACATGGCAAACAAGCGGGTCGTAGTTATAGGCGGTGGTCCCGCAGGACACGATGCTGCAACCTCTGCAGCAAGATTCGGCGCTGATGTCACGCTCATCGAACGTGACATTGTCGGTGGAGCAGCCCACCTGCGCGATTGTGTGCCATCGAAATCCATGATTGCAACCGGCGCAGCACTCTCCTTCGCTCGTCGCATAGACGGCATGGGCCTAGCCAACGTCGAAACCGACGTCGACGCCGAACATCTACGCGCTCGTATTCAAGGAATAGAACAACGTCTCGAACAATCCGTGACCCAACTCTTGACGAGCCAAGGTGTCAAGATTTACAGGGGCACCGGCCGGGTTCTCGGACCCAACGAAGTATGCGCAGATACAGCCGACGGCTCTATCGAACTCACAGCAGACGCAATAGTGCTCGCAACCGGCAGCAGACCCCGCATCCCCGAATGGGCGCCAATAGACCACGAGAGAGTCTTAACCACCCGCGACGCCTATCCACCGGCCGAACTACCCAAACATCTCATAGTCATTGGATCAGGCGTCACTGGCGTCGAATTTGTCCACATGTTCGCATCACTTGGTTCAGACGTGACACTAATTGTCAGTCGTCAGCAAGTACTTCCCCAAAAAGACCCGGAAGCAGCAGCCTTACTCGAACAAAACTTTATTGACCGAGGAGTTCAACTGCTCAAGGGAGCACGAGCAACCGAAGTTTTACGCAATGGGGCAACAGTCACAGTTCATTGCTCCGATGGAAGAACAGCAGAAGGAACACACGCTGTTCTAGCAATCGGATCCGACCCGAACAGCCAAGAACTAGGTCTAGAAAACACCGAAGTAGTCGTAGACGAATCTGGTTACATCGAGGTCGACCACAACCTCAGATCTTCAGTCCCATCCATCTACGCCGCCGGTGACCTATCAGGAAAACTCCCACTTTCGTCAGTCGCCGCGATGCAGGGTCGAAAAATAGCGGAACACATCATGGGCTTACACGAAGGCCGCGAACACAGACACCTCGACTACGACAAAGCAGCATCAGCCATCTTTACTGAACCCGAAATCGCCGACGTAGGACTCGCCGAAGCAGAAGCGTTCGCCACAGGACGAAAGATTCGAGTAACGAAAGTTCCATTCTCCTCAAACGCCAAAGCCCTCATAAACAACGACCCCCTGGGTTTTGTGAAGATAGTTTCCGATCCCAACACCGGTCATGTGCTCGGAGGATCGATCGTCGGGCAACACGCAGCTGAACTCATCTCAGTCGTAGCCCTAGCAGTCAGCGCCAACCTCAAGGTGCAAGACATTCACGAAAGCCTTTTTGTATACCCCACCCTCAGCGAAGCCCTTTCAGAGGCAGCGGAGTGACTACCGGATACAAGGTGCTCATCACTGGGGGAGACAGCCAGCTATCAGCGGACCTAGCTCAAGTATTTAACAACTCCGACACCGTTGTTCTCAACCGTGAAGCCCTAGACATATCCCGGCCCCGAGAAGTTCAAACAGCCCTCCTTCACTACAAACCCGACGTCGTAATCAACACAGCAGCCCTCACAGATGTAGACGGATGCCAACACAATGCCGAAGAAGCAAGGTCGGTC
>SGYJ01000007.1 GCA_004214275.1 Acidimicrobiales bacterium
TGCTGACATGGCTGACGGCCGACACATCTGGGACGAAGACTTCACTCACGACTTCCCATCTGATTTTTCGATAACGCCGGTCCGAGTACAAGACGCCTTATTGGCGCTTGACGGTCCGGTACTTACTTGGCTCCTTGATTGCAAAGCCGTCTCGCCGATGAAGGCAATTGAGGCGATGAGCGCCCGGATGCCCGAAGGAACTGAGGTACGTCCCTCCGGTCTTGAAACCCCCGAGATCGTAGCGTCGGGAGTTAGTAAAGGTACTGGGCTCAATGAGGTGGCCGCTATAAACGCAATTGATGCCTCAAATGCGTGGGTATTCGGCGACGGCCTCAACGATTTAGAAATGTTCCGATGGGCTGGACACTCGGTAGCAATGAGAAACGGTCATCCCAAGATCCTTTCCATGGCTGCTGATATAGCGCCCAGTCACGACGAAGACGGAGTCGCCGTTGTACTCGAAAACCTTCTAGCTAGCTAAGAATCTTTTTCTAGGAACATCGCAGTATGTGGAGCAAAATAGATTCTCCACGCTTGGAGAATTCCGCCGTTAGGTCCAGTGCGTAGCCGAACTTCAGATCCTTCTTCGAGCTGAAGATCGACAGGCGGACTGTGCAACCACAAAAGGCGCACTCTGACTTGATGAGCTCCGGGGGACACTTCGAATGTTTGCTGTTTTCCGTCTTTCACTCGCCCGATGACCTGACCATCGATCTTTACCTGGTAGGCCCGGACGGTGTCCCGGTAGTGGTTAATTCGATCGATCGTTATTCGAGCCGGATCAGCCAACTTTGCCTCCGTTGAACCAGTTAGTAGATCTGAAGTTACCGCGGTATCAAGCTGTTCTCTAACCTCAGCCGCAGGTAGCGTGAGAACCGCAAGTAGTCCGTTAGCAGTTGACCTCCATCGGAGCCTTCAAATGAGTAGTGAGTTACGCGCCGAAATCGATGCGTGGATAGACACCAACTGGGATCCAGAACTACCGGTTCGAGAGTGGTGGCAACGACTTTCTTCGGCAGGATTCACTAACCCTGGCCTACCAGAACCTTTTGGTAAAGGGTGGGGTCGAGAGGAAACCCGTGTCCTAGCGGCGGCACTAAGAGAAAACGGATCTATAGGGTCACCGGCGGGCTTGGGAATGATGTTGGCAGCCCCAACCATTCTTGCCCATGGGGATGAAGCTCAGATCGAAAAATACGTGCCAAAGATCCTCGATGGGACAGATTCTTGGTGTCAACTCTTTTCGGAGCCAGGTGCTGGTAGCGACTTGGCGGGTCTGCAAACTAAAGCAGTCCGTGACGGCGACGAGTGGGTGATCACGGGACAGAAAGTATGGACATCTGAAGGTCAACATGCTGACTACGGGATGTTGATCGCGCGCACAGATCCTGACGCATCGAAACATAGAGGCATTAGTTGGTTCGCCTTCCCCATGGATCAAGAAGGTGTTGAAGTGCGACCATTACGTGAGATGACAGGCCGATCGCTGTTCAACGAAGTGTTTATCGACGAAGCGCGCGTTTCTCACGATGACTTGGTTGGCGACCTAAATGAAGGATGGCGCGTAGCGAACACGACCCTAATGGTCGAACGCGCCGGAATCGGCGGCGGACATGGAATGGCATACGCAGCTGCTCACCCAGGAAGTATCGCTGGCCATCTTGAAAAACCTGCAGGATCATTCGTAGGAAAGCGGCTGGCACTAGCTGCCGGAGGTGTGGGCCCTGGAACACTTGAGCTCCTTCGCGAGCTTGCCGAAGAACGCGACAAACTTGATGACACCCGTATCCGTCAAGAGCTGGTGCAGTTACACACTGAACTTGAGTTGATGCGAATGAACGCGCGGCGAACACGTACCAAGAGCCAGCAAACTGGTGGGGAGGGGAACCTGGCAAAGATTCTCATGACATCAGCTCTGCACCGGACTCGAGAACTTGCAGGAGCGATACTTGGACCGGAGATGATCCTTTGGGGAGAAGAAGCCGCAACTGGTGGAGTCATTCAAGAGATGGCAATTTTCTCTCCCGCTCCCTCTATCTATGGAGGAACTGACGAAGTACAGCGAAATATCATCGGGGAACGAGTTTTAGGCCTACCCAAAGAGCCTGGACCAGATAAAGACACCCCATTCTCTGAACTTTTACAGAATAAGACTGACTGGTAGGCACAAGTATCTGGTTGTATCGAACCAATTCCCGGTCACTGTCACTTTCGATGTGGACTCGGTGTCTCAGCGAATGGGAACCAAAGACGCGAAGACGCCGCATTGGTCGCACTCCAACAAGCAGCTGACCAGCGGTGGTCGAAGCGAACCGTCAGTTAAGAAGAAGTGGGACTAGGAATGATGAAAAGTCCCTCAGCGGTTATCAAAGGGTCAGCCGAATGATCAGGCGCCCCGTCCTTGTCGGGGGATACGGTCAAATCCACGACGAGCTTGCGGCCATCTCGATTCGACACCCAAGCTTGGAACCAAACAGGAACGTCTATTGGAACACCACCGCGATAATCCACCTCTAGTCGAGCTGTATATGCAGCTTCACCTAGGACAATCATGAGATAACCCATAGTGTCATCCACCAGAGCTGAAACTGCTCCACCGTGGGTTCTCCCTGGAGCGCTTTCGAAGGCAGCCCCGAAGACCACTCGGCTAATCACTCGGTCGTCATTCCGTTTGATTACAACCTCAACACCCATCGGGTTCGCTGGGCCACTGAAGGTTCGATCACTAAAAGCAATGACTTCAGCGCCATCAACTGGTCGAGGGTCGCTGTAGCGGCGTTCAAAATAGTCCGAAGGGCGAGACACAGGATCCGAGCGCTCAAGGCTTTGAGCAGTTGCTGCAGCCCAATCAGCCAACGAAGTCAACTCATCGTCGCTGAAGCGGTGACGCACAAACGCATTCCCCAAACGACGCAACGCAGCCGCAGCTTGACTGCGCGAAGCGAACTGTGAGTCCTCATAGACCATGTGAATTTTGTGGCCTAATTCATCGCGATTGTCAGTCATCGAAACCTAAACGATCAGCTTCACCATAGGGGTATTTGATTAGGCCACCCCCAAGGCTTTCAGGGTCGAAAGTCCAGTATTGGCGGATCTCAGCTATGAGGTTTTCTTTGAACTCGTAATGTTCACTGCCACGAATCTGAAATGCCGCTCCCGCAGCTTCTCCATCCATCCGCCATTCAATAGCTGCTGAATCAAGAGTTTCGACGACACGCTCAACAACCCATTTTGCCCCGTCCCATTTCCGGTGAATCTGAGACCAGAACTCACCGATTGCTGCTGAACTCACGATCGGGGAATGGTTGGTGTCGTAGATAACGGCATCCTCTGTGAAGTGCTTTGCGACCTCTTCTCTTGAGCCTGAGCTACAAGCATCAAAGTAAGAACGGATCTGATCGGCGTGAGTCGTCATGAAGAGATGTTTTCAGACGGAGAGCTTCGCTGCATAGGCATGAGTTATGAAGGTCTGTTTGTAGCTACCCCCATATGCGTCAATCGCCTCCGCTACTCGACGAAGTAGCTCGTTTCTCGTCTCTGTTGTAAGCATCCGATGATCAGATTGAGTTCTCAGACTTTGAACGTGATGATCAGTACTGATTGCCATCTCCCACTCGAACTCAAACTGCTGCACCGGTCCAAATAACCCACTTATCGAAATCTCCTCATCAGGGGTTTCAGCACTAATGGCAGCCTTCGAGCCTGGTAATCGAACCGCAAACGGTTTCTCGTCGAACTCAGGCGCGAGTTCAGCGTAAATCAGATCAGTAGCAGCATCGAATTCATGTTGTCCATCCTCAGGTCGGTTCCAAAAAACGCACAGCCATCCTCCGGGTTTAAGTATTGAAGCTGCGCGCTGAAATCGGGTATCAGGATTGGTCCAGTGCCAAGACTGCCCAGCGATGATCAAGCCGGCATGCCTCTCTGTTGTGATCCATTCTTCAAGCGCGGACTCGTCAACCGAAAATAAACCAAATCGCCCTAATTCTCGTCGAGCTATCTCAGCCATAGCTGGATCTGGTTCCAGGCCCAGGACCTCAAAGCCTTGCTCCAGAAGAGGAGCCGATGCTTTACCGGTGCCGCAGCCAACGTCAATAACTAAGTCGCGAGTTGACGTCTCACAGGTTGCCAGGATCCACTCAAAAAGACGGTCAGGATATTCAGGCCGGTAACGGTGATAAATCTCGGCGACTTCGCCAAACACACGCGATTGGGAACGATCTTCGTTTGATTGCATTACTCAGACGTCACCCAGTAGTCCAAGACAACCAGCGTCCATCGCGATTCTCAAGCTGAAGACGCAGCCCGAAACACTCCGATAGAGAATCTGCTGTAAGCACCTGATCGATAGGTCCGCACGCCAATGCTTCTCCGCCACGCAAAAGCAGTCCATGAGTAAAGCCAGGCGGAATTTCGTCAGTGTGATGTGTCACTAAAACGGTTGCTGGGGTTTCAGGGTCGGCGGCGACCGAGGCCAAACTTGTGACCAGCTGCTCTCTTCCCGCTAAGTCGAGACCAGCTGTCGGTTCATCCAACAACAGCAATCCGGGCTCTCCCATAAGCGTTCTCGCCAACTGCACTCGCTGTTGTTCCCCAGAAGACATTGTCTCAAATTTTCGTGTTGCTAATGCTTCAGCACCTATTCGCGTTAAACATTCCATAGCCGCTTCACGGTCATGTTCTGAGTATTCATGCCACCAAGTCTCTAGAGCAGCATGTCTGGCCGTCATGACAATATCCAAACCCAAAATATCTGATCTGAACTGATCTCTTAAAGATGAAGAAGCTAGGCCTATCCGCTGCCTTAGCTGCCTGACGTCTGTCGCACCCCAAGTTTCGCCGAGCACTTTGACGGTCCCGGTTGTCGGATACCGGTACAGCGAGAGGATCTTTATCAAACTGGTCTTTCCGCTGCCGTTTGGTCCCAAGACGACCCATCGGTCCGACGAAGAGATTTCCAGATCTAAAGGACTAAGAACTGTTGTGTCCTCATATTTGACTGACACACCGAGAAGTTCGACCGCAGGGGAGGTGACCGTCATGAAGTCAGCTTGCCAGATTACGACTACTAATCCGACTGAGAGTTCACTGCTGGCGATTCTTCAGTTTGTGAGTGAGAGGCCCAAGTTTCGAACATTTCTGCGTAGCGACCCCGCAGCTGAATCAATTCATCATGAGAGCCAAGTTCGATTATTTGACCGTCGTCAATGACGGCGATCCGGTCTGCTTTCATAGCGGTAGCTAATCTGTGGGCGATCAGAATTGCAGTTCGACCTTCGAGTAGACCATCCAAAGCTTTCTCAATATGAGCTTCGGAGCGCAGGTCGAGGCTCGATGTTGCTTCGTCTAACACAAGGACACGCGGTCGCGATATGAATGCCCTAGCCAAAGCGATGAGCTGGCGTTCTCCCGCAGACAAAGACACTCCCCGCTCGTGGACCAAAGTGTTGATGCCGTCGCTGAGTTGGGCAACTGTTTCTGTGAGGCCTACGTGTGAAATGGCTTCATTGATCTCTTCTTCGGTTGCGTCACTTCGAGCGAACGCGATGTTGTCGCGGATAGTCCCGTGGAAGAGAAAAGGCTCTTGTGGGACAACCCCAAGTTGAGTTCTTAGAGAGTCGATCAAGGCTCCTTTAAGGTCATGTCCATCTATCGATACGACCCCTGAATTGGGATCATAAAACCTGGTTATCAACTTCGCGATGGTGCTTTTGCCGGCTCCTGTCGGACCAACAAAAGCGAAAGTCTCTCCTGGGTTGATGGTGAGGTTGATGTCACGCAGTACCTCTGGGCCGTTGTTATAGCTGAAAGTAACCGATTCAAATTTGATCTGCCCATGAACCGGTGGAAGTGAGACGGCGTCATCACTTTCAACTATTGATGGCTCAGTACTGAGGATGTCCCCAATTTTCTTGAGCCCGGACTGACCTTGTTGGTAGGTGTTGTAAAGCTGAACCATTTGTTGGATCGGAGCGAAGAAAGTATTTACGAAAAGTACAAAAGCGGTTAGCTCACCGACCTGAAGGGAACCATCTACAACCATCCACCCGCCTACTAACAAGACGATGGCCTGAGCAGCGATTCCTATACCTTCAGTTGCTGGGCCGTAGATCGCGCCAGCGCGAGCGGTGTACAAGTTGGCATCGAGATAAGCGCCGACAACATTTCTGTGGGATTCAGCGTTTTGTCGACGACGATTAAGCGCTGCTATGACCCGAACTCCCGCAAGATTCTCGGAAAGGTCAGCCAAAACAACTGCTATTCGATCCCGAACGTCTGAGTATCCACGCTCACTCACTGCTCGAAACCAAAGGGTCATGGCGACTAATGGTGGGAGAACCAGGCCCAACAAAAGGACAGCTAGAACGGGGTTGTAGGAAAACAGAACGAAAGTCACCACCGAAATAGTCAGAGCCTGAATCACCAAGTTGACGAAACCCTCGTTAACTAGCAACGTCAACGCTTCAACGTCAGAGGTCATCCTGCTCAGCAGCACTCCCGACTTCTCCGATGTGTACCAATCGAGGCCCATACGTTGGAAATGGCTGAACAGCTCTAAGCGAACGTCGTACATGATGTCTTCGCCAAGTTTCCCGTTCCAACGTTGTCGCAAAAAGCTGGTTGCGGCGTTTACAACGATGATCAGTCCGAACAAGGTGACAGCCCTATATAAAGCGGTGCGATCTTGTTCCATCACCCCGTTATCGATGCCTTGTTGCGTTAATACCGGGCCCATTAGAGCCGTGATCGTTTCAACGGCCAGAAAAAACAACCCAAAAAGTGCTGCGACACGACGATTCTCAAAAAGAGAGCGGAGATTCAGCCGTGACGTTCGGCGAGTCAATCTATGGAACGTAAATTCTGGGTCAGGATGAACTGGCTCTCTTTTCAAAATCTCGGACGCACCGTCTTGCATCTCAGATGGAACACCAGCGAACGGTAAACCCGCACTTGCGCTGGACTGAGTTGCGCTCGGCCCTCCGAATACTCCGCCTCCGGAAGGGCCCATCATGACCACGGTTGATCCTCCTCGACCGTCGATGCCAGCGTCTCGACGTAACGGGGTTCGCGCTCAAGAAGTTGCTGGTGTGTTCCATCGGCTACAACGCGCCCGTCGTCAATGAGAATCACACGATCTGCTAGCGCAATCGTAGATAAACGGTGCGCGATGACGATAGTTGTTCGAGCCTTTAGGAGGTCCTTCAACGCATGGTGAATTCGCTCTTCAATCTCAACGTCTATGGCGCTAGTGGAATCATCCAAAATGATGACTTGGGAATCTTGTAAGAAAAGTCGAGCCAACGAGATTCTTTGACGCTGTCCACCAGAAAGGTCGTAACCCCTTTCTCCAACGATCGTTTTGTAACCATCGTCCAGGCCAAGAATGAATTCATGGGCCTGAGCCGCCCGGGCCGCGGCCTCAACTTCCTCGCTTGTGGCTCCCGGGTTACCGTAGGCAATATTTTCATGAACACTTGTCGAAAACAAGAAGGGTTCATCAGGAACGAGACTTATCGCCCCGCGAAGACTTCGCTGCGTCAGAGAAGTTATGTCGTGGCCATCCAAGGTAATGACGCCAGCCTGCAACTCGTAGAACCGCATCAACAGGCGAGCAATTGTCGACTTTCCCGACCCGGTGCGGCCAACGATCGCGATTGTTTGGCCAGCAGGCACTTCAAGGTTGAAATCATCCAAAACAGTTCGCGGACTTTCGGCTCCCGGTGTGCCGCCGACGGTCTCAGTGCCATAGGCGAACTTCACGGCAGAAAAAGAGATGCTCCCCGAGGATGGGATCAAGTCAATAGCCCCTGGCCGATCATCGACACCTGGAGGCTCATCAAGAATTTCGTAGATCCGCTCCGCTGAAGCTTTCGCCCGTTGCCCCAGAATCAGCAGCATCCCGATAAACCGAAAAGGTGCCTGGAGAAGCAAGATATACAAATTGAACGAGATCAGATCGCCCACCGTTAAGGCACCATCAATCGTTTGAAGGCCACCCACCAAGAGCACAGTAGCGAGAGCAATCCTGGGAAGATTTTCTATTAACGGAGTATGAGAAGCTCGAGTTCGATGTTGCACCAGGTTGGCCCAGCGGAGGCGCTCAGCGCCCCTGGCCAGCGCTTCAATTTGTTGACGTTCAGCTGCAAACGCCTTGACCACCCTGACTCCGTTAACCGATTCGTCAACGACAGTTGCTATTTCTGCCTGACGCGACTGAACGACCCAAGAAAGCGGGAACATGATTTTGCGTAAGCGTTGGCCGATGGCGAAGACCCCGGGCAAAGCAATCATCGTTACCGCGGTAAGAGGAACACTGATCGCCGCCATCAGGCCTATAGCGATGACAAAGCTAAAGAATTGAACAGCCATTATTGGAGCAAAGGCCATAAACATTTGAACCGACCTGATGTCGGAATTGGCTCGACTGATAATTTGTCCACTCTGAACGCGATCAAAAAAAGAAAATGATAAACGGCCGAGATGTTGAAAAAGAAGTGTCCGTAACTGGTATTCGACCTTGAAGGCCATCCCATACAGTCCGTAGCGGTACCCGAAAGTTGCGGATGCTCGAGCAACTCCGAGGATCAATAGGATGATGACGAAGAAGGAAAGAGCGCTGGTTCGTTCAATGAGGGCACGATCCACTGCGAGACCCACGACTCGAGGTACTAAAATTTGAGCCAGCATCGCGATTATTGCGGCTATAACCGACCAGATGATCCGCCACCGATGCGTCATCACAATTGGGGCTATGCGTCTCAACCAACCCAGTGAACTTTCGCTTCGAATTGTCTCTTCAACCGGTGGGTAGGTGGACCACTCGCGCACCGGTTCGAAAGAGGTGGTGTGCTGACGCATTGACTCGAGGCTACCTTGGCGTTAGTCAAGTGCGGATAGACAATGATTGGCGGAGGTGTTCACTATCGATCCCCTTTTAGGGCTAGTCGCAGTGCTGGTTCTTATTGCGCTCAACGGGATTTTCGTTGCAGGTGAATTCAGCTTGGTCGCCGTCGACATCGAACGCGTCGAAGTTATGGCTGAGCAAGGACATCGACGCGCCCGCGTTGTTCGAAAATTACTGAGCCGCTTAAGTTTCCACCTCGGCGGAGCTCAACTAGGTATCACTGTCACCTCTTTGTTGTTGGGTTTACTTGCTGAGGACACGATCGGAGCTGTGCTCGACTTCCTGCCAGGGGTGTCGTTGAGTCCGGGGCCGACGCGAGCTGTGATCGCTATCGCAATTGCTGCAGTCCTGCAGATGATTTTCGGTGAACTAGTTCCGAAGAACTTGGCCATTTCTCGTCCTCTCGGAACGGGGTTGTGGCTTGGATCGATCCTTAGGATTTATGGATTGCTAGCAGCTCCGATCACTACCGCATTTAATGGTCTAGCCAACAGACTCGTTCGTTTGGTGGGCATAGAACCCGTTGAGGAGTTGCGGTCCCTTAGATCACTCGAGGATCTTGAGTATCTAGTTCGTGCTTCGAGCGCCAGAACCATCAAAGAAGATGAAGCCAGGTTGATTACGCGTACCTTGCGACTATCTAGAAAAGACGCAGCTGATGCTTTAACTCCAAGAACCTCGATGGTCGCATTGCGACACTCAGGAACTGTCGCCGATTTAGTTCAGAGCGCGAAAGAAAGCGGATACTCCAGGTTCCCGGTGATAGGAGCCGATCTTGACGACATCGTTGGCATGGTCGAAGTGAAGGATGTGTTTTCGCTCACTACCGATGATCGGGAGCGTCGACCATTAGAGGACATAGTTCGGCCGGCAGTGGTTGTCCCCGAGCATCGAGAGTTAGATGGTGTTCTGGTAGATCTCGAGCTAGCAGCTAGTCGATTAGCCGTCGTTGTAGACGAACATGGAGGAACAGCTGGTCTGATTACTCGCGAAGATATCTTGGAAGAGCTGGTCGGTGACATAGCCGACGAGTATGACGAGCCCGTTGCTATTACCGCGTCCCAAAGGGATGGACGTGTCATCGTCGAAGGATTGAAGTCACGAGACGAAATAGAAGAAATCGTAGGTTTGCGTCTGCCTGATGGACCATTTGAGACACTTGCCGGTTTCATGTTGCAACAGATGGGATCTATTCCAGAAGTCGGACAGGTAGTTGAGTGGCGAGGCTGGAAGTTGGAGGTTCTACGAAAAGAGAACTTAAGAATCGCAGATGTTGCTATCGAAGCTCCGAGTGATGCGAATGGCTCTCCTCTAGATCAAGGCGGAGCAATATGACAGTTCTCGCAATCGCAGTTGGGTCGCTTCTAGTTCTGTTTAACGGAGCTTTTGTAGCATTGGAATTTGGTTTGCTCGGAGCGATGAAGTCGGCGATTGATGCGGAAGCGACTGCCGGACGCAAATCAGCTCTGGCAGCCCAACGCCTGCAACGAGACGTCCTAACGACCTTAGGCGGGGCCCAACTAGGCATCACCATCTGTTCACTTGTGATCGGTCGATTAGCTGAACCGGCTGTGGCTTCGGTAATCGAACGACTGGTCAACGAGTTCGCCGAAATAAGTGAAACAGTTCTGCACTCAGTGAGCTTCGCTATTGCGTTAGCGCTAGTGGTAGTCGTGCATATGGTTTTAGGTGAAATGGTTCCGAAGAACCTGGCAATCACAGGTCCCGAGAGAACCTTGCTTCTCCTGGCACGACCAATGGCACTTTATCTCAGCCTGGCCCGGCCAGTAATTCGGATGTTTCAAGGGTTTTCCAACGGGCTACTTGGTTTGTTCCGTGTTGAACCCACTTCCGAACTAGATGAATCAACAACCAGCGCTGAACTTGCATTAATGGTGGATGAGTCCCACGACCAAGGCCTCATAGATAGCCAGGAGTACGCGTTAATCGAAAGTGCGATCGCCTTCGGCCAGACACCTGCGACCTCGGTAATGGCACAAATAGGTCATGTTCACTCTGTGTCAGTTGATTCTGAAATAGTCGAAATTGAAGATCAGATCGTAAAGACAGGACATACGAGGCTTGTTGTCCACGGCGCAGACATGAACGACGTTCGAGGCTTCGTGCACAGCAAAGACCTTCTTGAGATAAAAGAAAAGAAACAGTCTTTGGCACCGGATCTCATCCGGCCAATGCTTCGAGTTGACCCGGAGAGCACTTTGCCAGACGTTCTTCAACTTATGAGAAGGTCTCAGATACACATGGCAGTAGTCACATCAGAAGGAACCAACAGTGGCGTCCTCACCTTGGACGACGTGATGCGCGGCTTAGTCGGACCGTTAATGCAAGAGCGGTGAGGAAAACGTTCAGTGGCGAGCCTGTTTAGGCACCCATCGCGTGATATCCGCCGTCCACATGGACGATTTCGCCTGTAGTCATCGGAAACCAGTCCGACATCAGGGCCAAGGTTGTCCGCGCCACCGAGTCTTGATCGTGGACGTCCCATCCCATAGGTGCTCGTTTCTCCCAAGCATCTTCGAAATCAGAGAATCCCGGGATTGACTTTGCCGCCATAGTTCTGATTGGCCCGGCTGACACAAGATTGACGCGAATGCCGTCGGGCCCCATAGATTTGGCCAGGTACCGAGCTGTCGATTCAAAGGCTGCCTTCGCTACTCCCATCCAGTCGTACACGGGCCATGCGACAGATGCGTCAAACGTAAGTCCGACAACATTTCCTTGGGACTTGGCGAGCAAAGGTTGAAGTCCACCGGCCAAAGCTTTCAAGCTGTACGCAGAGATGTGCAAGGCGACGCTGACGTCTTC
Organism: Acidimicrobiales bacterium; assembly: GCA_004214275.1. Classification (GTDB taxonomy): domain Bacteria; phylum Actinomycetota; class Acidimicrobiia; order Acidimicrobiales; family Poriferisodalaceae; genus MedAcidi-G3. The sequence goes on from SGYJ01000007.1 coordinate 11,732, forward strand.
CCATTCTGCGTTAAGAAAATTGCCTCCTAGGCAAGCCTCAGGAGCGAATCCGATGGCATGTAACACGCTGTCGACGTAACCCCAACGGGCAGCGAGTTCGGCAGCTACCGCCTCAATTTCTGCGGGCTCTGTTACATCGAGCGCTAGAACATCGCATGGTTCAGGAAGCTTGCGAGCCGTTCGTTCGGTTAGACGCATTGCCCTGCCTGCACCGGTTAGTACCACCTCGGCTCCCTCTAGCTGAGCCAGTTTCGCCACTTCAAATGCCAACGAGGCATCAGTAAGAACCCCGGTGATCAGTAGCTTTTTCCCATCCATGAGACCCATGAAGGCTGTCCTCCGTTTGGTGTATCGACGCCCTTATGGGGCGCCTTCGTCGTAACTCGCGGAATGAAGTCACCGTACCCTGCCTTTGGACAGTACCGTGGCACTTCATGCGGATAGGCATCGTTGGTGGAACTGGACCTGCAGGCTCGGCTTTGGCGGCTCGCCTTGCAGATGTGGGTTATGAGGTTATTTTGGGTTCTCGATCGAAATATCGGTCGATGGAAGTAGTTGACAGCATCGTTGAGCGATGGCCTAACCGCGAGTTAGCGGTCACTCCATCAGACAATGCGGGAGCTGCCCAATGTGAATTTGTCGTGATCGCCACCCCATGGGATGCAGCAGCGATTACCGCGAGAAGTGTTGAAGACTACGTGAGAGGCAAAGTCGTGGTGACAATGTCCAATGCGTTGGCTCGGGTAGACGATGAGTTTGTTCCACTTATTCCGCCAAGAGGATCGGTGGCGGCGTCCGTTCAGGCATCGCTGCCGGATTCGAAGGTTGCAGCGACCCTTCAACATGTACCCGCTCAAGAGCTAGGCGATCTCGACCAACCTCTTGATAGTGACATCCTTATCTGTAGTGATGATAGAGAGGCCACGGATTTGGTGGCAGAGGTGGTCGGAAAAATTCCCGGCACCAGGGCGCTTGACTGCGGAAACTTGTCGAATGCAACTGCGATTGAAGCCTTTACAGCGGTTCTACTCCAACTCAATACCCGATATCGGACCAGAGTTGCTTTGAAGTTGGTGGGTCTGGAATGAATGTGCCGCTACCTGATGCTCATTCTCGCAAATTGTTGGACCTGATTGGACTTCACTGATGGATAGTTTGGAGAGGATCTGGGCTACTTGGAGGCGTGAATACGTAAGCGGAGAGACGGGTGAGATTTCGAGAGCTTCCGATGGCGAATGCGTGCTTTGTTCGGTAGTGGATCTTCGAACCAGCGAACCCGACAAGTTGGTCTATTGCGGCGAATCAGCGGCAGTAATTCTTAATGCTTACCCCTACAACACCGGCCACGTAATGGTCCTGCCGTACGATCATGAATCCAACTTCGAAGACCTCAAACAGGAAATTCGAGTGGAGATCTTCGACTTGGTTACCAGGTCAATCTCTGCCGTAGAACGCTCCTACACTCCAGACGGCATAAACATGGGCGCGAATCTAGGGCGCGGAGCTGGTGCCGGAATCCCAGATCACCTTCATGTTCACGTCTTGCCTCGTTGGGATAGCGATACGAACTTTATGACCACGGTCGGCGGGGCGCGAGTCCTGCCTGAATCTCTCGATTCCACACTTGAACGCCTTAGAGCGGCTTTCGAGTGAGACCTTGCCAAAGCACTGCAGGCAGGTAGCGTAATCAACGTGGACGACCGAGAAGTACACGATGAACTTCCCGAGGACCTCGATCGCGGATTCGTCGGTGCCTACAAATTTCCCGACAATAAACGTCGAAGGACCACGGGATTGTTGTATCTCTTCGTCGCAATCTGTGTCGGAACCTGGGCTCTTTTGGTCGATGGCGAACCGGTATTGATAAACCGGGGTTTGATCTTTGGATGTGCAGCATTGGGGTTGTTTGGTTTGTACAGCCTTCTAGCAGGCAGAGCGTTTGGGCTTGACGAAAGCGCTGCTCTTGTCGCCGCAAATCGTGCCGTTGGTTTCCCCGTAGGTCATGCCAGTGCCCAACTTGGGTGGCGAGGTCTAACGAGTCGACCGACATGGAAAATGCTTGTCTATTCAGCAGAAGATCCACCCGTGAATAGAGGTCTCGTTCTAGTTGATGCGATCGACGGCACAATTGTCGAATTTTTCGTCGAGGAGAACCCAGAGGATTGGATCCAGACTTCTGGCTCAGAGAATGGTGCGGAAAGCAGCGACTGATGTTTGATGGAAACTTTCGGAACGGGGTTGACCGCTTCGTACGCCCCGTTGGACGCATCCTTGTTCGGCTCGGAGTCAGCGCCAACTTCCTGACCTGTGTAGGTCTTGCGATGTCAGTAGCAGCATGTGTCCTCATAGGTCGAGGCCAATTACAACTAGGGCTTGCTTTCCTAATCCTGACCGCTGTCCCTGATCTACTAGACGGCGCTGTAGCCGTCGCTGCTGGCACCTCTTCAAAACGTGGGGCCTTCTTTGACTCAACAGCTGACCGGGTAACAGATGGTCTTTTGCTATGTGGTATCGCATGGCACCTAGCGGAGAGTGAGGGTGGAACAATCATGCTCTTACCAATGGCCGTCTTAGGTGTTTCCTCCTTAATTAGTTACGAGAGAGCAAAGGCTGAACTATTGGGCTACGACGCTAAGGGCGGCCTCATGGAACGGGCCGAACGAATGGTCGTTCTGGGATTTGGCCTGTGTTTTCAGGTGTTACTAGTTCCGGTGCTGTGGGTGATGCTTGCTCTTACGTCGCTTACTGCAGTTCAGCGGTTCTTTAAGGTTTGGCGGCAGGCAACTGTCGACATGCCTGACGCAAATAGTAAGAGTTGACCTTGAGCGGACAGGGTGTGACAGCGCTCTATCGACTGGGGGCCTTGGCGGCTCGAAGTTTGCCTGGTCCTGTTGCTGCTGTGTTGCCATCAATTGTTGCGTTCCCACTTAGTTGGGTGTTGAGGAAGAAACGTTTAATGGTTCAACGCCACATGAGACGGTCGTTGGGTCCCGGTCACGGCGACAAAGCAGTCAAGACCGCAGCCAGAAAGGCCTTTGCTTCATATGCCCGATATTGGGTGGAATCTTTTCGCCTTCCGACGCGCAGTGACAAACAATTGTCAAGAGGCATAGAAGTACCCGACTATCGGTTTGTTGAAGAAGCTTTGAGTCGTGGCAATGGAGTGATACTTGCCCTGCCACATCTAGGAGGATGGGAGTGGGCGGGCTTTTGGATGGCGACTGTTAACAAATTGCCGATCACAGTTGTCGTTGAGCCGATCGAACCACCGCAATTATTTTCGTGGTTTGCGAACTTTCGTTCGAAGCTAGGAATGAACGTAGTGCCACTCAGTCCGTCTGCTGGAACTGAGATAGCTGCTGCCCTAAAGAGGAACGAAATTGTTTGCCTGCTCTGTGATCGAGATATCTCAGGGGGAGGAATCGAAGTGACCTTCATGGGCGAACGTACAACTCTTCCAGGTGGACCCGCCCTCATGGCTTTGCGGACAGGGGCTGTTGTCCTGCCGACAGCGGTTTACTTCGAACCAAACGGAAAGCACCTTGGTCTCGTAAGACCCCCACTTGATGTCACTAGGAGTGGAACCATCAAAGAAGACGTCGTGCAGGTAACAAGTCAACTTGCTGAAGAATTAGAATTTTTGATTCGCCAGGATCCTGAACAGTGGCATCTATTCCAACCAAATTGGCCCAGTGATTTTGTGGACCAAACATGACTTGCCTCAAATTCCGCTGTGGAGAGCGCACATCATCACCTAGCGTTACTTGATGTGAGAATCGGAATCATCTCGCCGTATAGCCTCAGCATCCCCGGAGGAGTTCAGAGTCAGGTTCTCGCGCTTTCCAGAGCATTGAACCGGCTGGGACACAAGGTGCGAGTCTTAGGTCCTTGCGACGGAGCGCCCCCTGAAACAGGAGTCACGTCGCTGGGTGCGAGTATCCCCACCTTCGCTAACGGTTCTATCGCTCCCATCGCCCCAGATCTGGCCTGCACGCTAAGGACGATTAGAGCGTTCCGCGACGAAGAATTTGACGTCATCCATATTCATGAACCCATTTGTCCTGGTCCCTGCCAAACTGCATTGTTCTTGAGAAGCGCGCCAATTGTGGGGACTTGGCATGCCGCTGGAGGAAGCAAGGCTTATCTCACGCCTGGAGTTAAGTGGCTAGCAACGCGGATGAACATTCGAACCGCAGTCTCCCAAGATGCCCGAGACATGGCACATGAAGCACTTGGGGGAATCTATGAAATCGTCTTCAACGGTATAGAAGTAGACAACTTCGTCGATGCCACACCAACAAAATGCGATGGTCCAACCATTGCATACGTCGGTCGACACGAACCACGTAAGGGCCTGGAGGTTCTGCTGGAAGCGATGGCGTCTCTGCCGCAAAATGTGACTCTTTGGATCATGTCCGACGGCCCCCAAACAGAGGAATTGCGGTCGAAATACGCAGGAGACCAACGCCTGCAGTGGCTTGGAGAAGTAAGTGACGAAGAGAAGATGCAACGGATAAAGGGTGCAGACGTATTTTGTGCGCCCTCGCTCCGAGGAGAGAGTTTTGGGATTGTGCTGCTAGAAGCAATGGCCGCAGGTACCCCAGTAGTAGCAAGTGATTTGCCCGGATACCGAAACGTTGCAGCTAAGGGCGACGAGGCATACCTTGTGCCGCCCGGCGACGTGGAGGCCCTGAGCGGTGGCCTGTTAAGGGTCATTGAAAATCGGGAGTTAGCTGATCAGCTTTGTGAATCCGCAAGCAAACGGGTGTCGGAATTTTCCATGGATCGACTGGCCACAATGTATGTCGACATTTATGAGCGCGCGATAGATATTGAACGTCAAGACCCCCACAGGGGTGGATGGCGCGGTGAGCTAAGCCGCATGGGTTGGCCGCTCAAACTTGGCGTTGAAGAGGATCAGAGTCTGTGAATAGTCACGAGCGCTGTGTAGTTCGCACCGTACACTGCGACACACAGTTGCCGGGAAATATTGGAGACACGGAATATTTATGGACAACCTGAGCGACAAAAACCGACAACGCGCAGGTCTAGTGAAGGCTTTGTTTGGGGTATCTGTTCTGATGTTGGCAGGGCTTGTGTTTCTGGTCCTGCTCGTCATTTCGTCAACGATTTGGGTCCCGTTAGGGCTTGCGCTGCTGATGGCAATCTCGTTGCTTTGGGCTAGTAAGACTAGTGAGCGACGCATCTTAGAGAAGTTGCCTGGCACCCGGGTAGGCGAAGGAGAACAACCCCGACTCGTCAACTTGATCGAGGGTCTATGCCTCTCGACTGGTACATCTCCGCCGCAAATCCACATTCTTCCGACTGAAAGCCGCAACATCGCAGCTTTAGGACGATCGGCCGACCGTTCAACGCTCATCATCGCGACCGGCCTCCTCGAAGTTGCTACTCGTATCCAACTGGAAGCTGTTCTCGCCAACCGAATTTCCCAAATAGCGAGCCACAGAACAGCGTTGGCGACTACCACAATCACAACTTTCGGCCTGTCGATCGGAGTCTCGTCGTTTCGAATTCGACCTTTCTCCTTTCTTGGAGGGCCTCTGAAACGAAAGATGGGTCTGCAAGATGACCCAAGTCACGATTTTGCAGGGGATGTCGCTGGTACAGGCATAACCCGTTACCCACCAGGGATGGTTGAAGCAATCGAACTGATGGAAAATCGGACCTTGGTCCCAGAAGTCAGTCCAGCTCTCGACTCACTGTGGCTTTTCTCTTCCACATCGAACACAAATCGACCAACAGTCGAAGCTCGAGCGACGGCGCTGCGCGAAATGTGATGCACCGATGAAATTAATCGGCGTTGCTATCGGTTTGTGTTCTCTGCTTCTCACTGCATGTGCTGCTGACGCACCCGACACCTATGCAGCCAAAGAATCCGAGTCAACAGGTCTTGGATCTAGTTCGACGACTACCAACGTAACCTCGGCATCATCCCAAAAAGACGCTAAATCTTCCGTTACGACACCGACATCGGTGCCCGATTCTTCGCCCACCACAACCCCGGAGCAGACTCCAGAAGAAGAGTTACCTAAAGGACCCATTGCGCCGTACCGAGGAACTCCAGTCGATCCATCGGTACTGGTAGCACCCCAACTCGCATTAAAAATTGACAACGCACCGTCAGCCTTACCTCAGCAAGGTATCCAAGAAGCAGACATCGTCTTTGAAGAATTGGTAGAAGGGGGCCTGACGAGATTCCTTGCCATCTTCCAGTCCCAAGTTCCGGAATTTGTTGGACCGATTCGATCGGGCCGTTCAAGCGACATTCCTCTGCTCATGCCGTTTGATGGAGCACTTTTTGGATGGAGCGGTTCGAATTGGGCGTTCCGTCGGTTACTAGAGACGGTCGCAATTAGGGATGTCGGTTTGTATCGGAACCCGGCGCAATATTGGCGCAAGGATGACAGGCCCGCTCCGAGCAACTTATGGGCACGGTCTGCGCAGCTATTAGAAAAAATTGAGGACAAATCGTTACCGGTGGAGCCGCTATGGCCGTTCCGTGAGTCACCGCGAAAGGATGAAAGCGGTCGGAAGATACAAGGGGTAGAAGTGAATTGGGGCTCGGTCGAGGTGTCATTCCGCTGGATCGATGACCAGAACCAATGGCAGAGATTTCAGAACGGGAACAGACACCTAGCGTTGGATAGAAGCGGCGACGAAGTCGAAGTAGCCGCACAGAATGTCATTATCCAATTTACGAAATATCTCTTGACCAACGAAGTTGACGGCAACGGCGCACGAATTCCAGTTGCCCAGCTTTCGGAAGGGTCCGGAACGGCTTGGATACTGAAAGACGGCCAAATCACTGAGGGACGCTGGGTGAAGCCGAACATTACCGTGCAGACAAAATTTGTTGACGAAACCGGAAAAGCCATCGCAATGGCGCCGGGCGCTACCTGGGTTTTATTAGCGCCTCGCGACACAGCGACAATCATTGACGCCGACGACTAAGCGAAGCGACTTGTTCTGCACCTCACCGGCTTAGACTGGAGGGATGGCAGATAGTACGAGTGGATCGAACTCACAAGTTGGCACCGTGCGCGTGAAGCGAGGATTAGCTGACATGCTCCGCGGAGGGGTCATCATGGATGTGGTCACCCCCGCTGAAGCGAAGATTGCAGAAGACGCCGGTGCGGTCGCGGTGATGGCCCTCGAACGAGTGCCCGCTGATATTCGACGAGACGGGGGAGTGGCGCGCATGAGCGACCCCGCCATGGTTGAAGGTATACAACAAGCAGTCACTATCCCTGTGATGGCAAAAGCACGGATAGGACATTTCGCTGAAGCCCAAATTCTTGAATCACTTGGAGTGGATTACGTCGACGAATCCGAAGTACTAACACCCGCCGACGAAGCACACCACATCGACAAATGGTCATTTACAGTTCCTTTCGTCTGCGGAGCGACGAACCTGGGGGAGGCTCTGCGTCGTATTTCCGAAGGCGCCTGCATGATCCGTTCAAAGGGTGAAGCTGGGACTGGCAACATTGTTGAAGCAGTGCGTCACCTGCGGTCGATTCTGGGTGACATACGAAAGATCACCCAAGCAGACCAAGCAGAACTTTTTGACTGGGCTAAACAACTACAAGCCCCGTTGGGATTAGTCCAAGAGGTAGCAGAGACCGGATGTCTTCCAGTGCCAATGTTTTGTGCCGGAGGTATTGCGACCCCAGCTGACGCGTCCCTTGTAATGCAACTAGGAGCGGAAGCTGTTTTTGTTGGATCAGGGATCTTCAAAAGTGAAGACCCGGCGCCTAGAGCGAAAGCCATCGTCGAAGCGACCACTCACTTCAGAGACCCAACGATGGTTGCCAAAGTAAGTCGAGGGCTCGGAGACGCAATGCCCGGCCTTGAAATAGACGAACTTGATACCAAGCTCGCCGAACGCGGCTGGTAGAAAAGTAAATTGTCACCGATAGTCGGAGTCTTGGCGTTACAAGGCGCCTCAAGAGAACACACCGACGCGTTGGGCAAGCTCGGAACGACTGTCCGTCAAGTCAGATTACCTAAAGACCTTGATGGCCTCGACGCGATAGTTATCCCCGGTGGCGAGTCAACTACCATCTCAATGCTCTTGGAATCAAGCAAAACTTTCGAGCCTTTGTCAGACCTTTTGGCCGATGGGCTCCCCGTTCTAGGTACTTGTGCTGGAATGATTCTTCTAGCAAAAGAAGTACTAGACGGTCGATCTGACCAGCGAAGTTTTGCTCGAATCGATATAGCCGTTCGTCGAAATGCGTTCGGTCGGCAGATAGCAAGCTTCGAAACGGACCTGCATATCAAAGACCTCGAAGACCCTTTTCCAGGGGTCTTTATTCGAGCCCCCGGGGCACAAATACTTGATCCGTCAGTGGAAATACTTGCCAGCGTCAAACGAGAGACCGGCGAAGAGACACCCGTGTTTTGTCGGCAAGAAAACGTGATGGTCACCAGCTTCCACCCCGAATTAACAGACGATTTACGACTCCACCAAATGTTCTTAGAACACCTGTGACGAACCTATAGTCGCGACTGACTACTGCAGCGACGTCCAATTCTTCTCGCGAGAGTGGCAGAATGTGGTCCGGAGGTATCGAAGTGTCCGGGCATTCCAAATGGGCGACCATCAAACATAAGAAAGGTGCGGCTGACAAAGCTCGCGGGAAACTTTTCGCCAAGCTTATTCGGCAGGTCGAAGTAGCAGCCCGTGAAGGCGGAGGAGACCTAGAGTCCAACGCAACTCTCCGGACTATGTATCAAAAGGCGCGCGATAATTCAGTGCCACTTGACACTATTGAACGAGCTATCAAACGGGGAACCGGCGAACTTGAGGGCGTCAACTACGAACAAGTCACTTATGAAGGTTACGCACCCCATGGGGTCGCGATGTTCGTTGATGTCCTCACTGATAACAGAAATAGAACCGGAGCTGAAATTCGAAGCGTTTTTACTCGAGCTGGAGGATCCCTTGCCGAGCCCGGAGCCGTCGCATGGCAATTCGACCGCAAAGGAGTGGTCCTGGTGCCCGGGTCAGCAGACGAAGATCAAGTCATGATGGCCGCTCTCGAAGCTGGCGCTGAAGATGTTGTGGCGGAAGGCGAAGTATGGAGAGTCACCACGGACCCATCAGACACAATCCCAGTAAGAGAAGCACTTGAAGGCTCCGGGATTGAGGTTTCATCAACAGATCTGACCTACTTGCCACAGAACGTTATTGAACTCTTGTCTAGTGGCGAGGCTGCACAAGTGTTGGCGGTAATGGACGCACTCGATGATCATGATGACGTGCAAGGGGTCTACGCTAACTTTGACGTCCCTGACCAGGTATTGGCAGAACTCACCGAGGGCTGATCGGTACCGCCGACCTCGTCATGTACAATCGAACCTGTGTTCGTTTTAGGTATCGATCCTGGTTTGTCGCGTTGCGGTTATGGCGTCGTGGAGCAGTCAGGTCGGAAAGCTGAAGCCGTAGCAATCGGTGTCATAAGAACGCCAGCTAAGGCTCCTACAGCCGAACGCTTGGCCTGGATTCACGACGAATTCGTCAAGCTAGTTGAAGAACATAAGCCAGACGTCGTCGCTATAGAGCGCGTCTTTTTCCAAGCCAACGCCCGTACTGCTATGGGAGTCGCTCAAGTAAGCGGTTTAGCAATGGCTATTGGGCATTCAGCAGGAGCTGAAGTAGTCGACTACACCCCTAATCAGGTTAAGGACGCTGTTGCAGGCTGGGGAGGCGCCAACAAAGAGCAAATGCAACGTATGGTGCAGTCGTTGCTTAGATTGCCCGAACTGCCGTCGCCACCAGATGCTGCTGACGCGGCAGCCGTCGCGCTCTGCCATCTAGCCCACCGGGCGACCCGACAACTGGCCAAGAGCTCGAAGCTGTCATGATCGGCTCGCTTCGCGGTTCAGTCGTGGACAAGGACCCCGACGGGGAGATCGTTATTGAAGTGGCCGGAGTTGGATACAGGGTTAGCGTCAATCCCAGAACTCTCGGTGACCTATCAGATGTTGGGGCTGAAGCGTTTGTGCATATTCACCACCACATACGCGAAGACGACCAGCAACTTTATGGGTTTGCAACATTGATCGAACGTAAATGTTTCGAGTCAGTCATAGGCGCTCATGGTGTTGGTCCAGCATTGGGCATGGCGGTACTCGCCACTTTGCCACCAGACGAACTTCGTCAGGCAGTAGCAACTGAAGATGTTGACGCTTTGTGCCTGGTACCTGGAGTTGGAAAGAAAACCGCTCAGAGAATGGTTTTAGAACTTAAGAACCGGCTCGACGTTGCGGGCTACGAGACCGACGGATTGACTTCTGACCCGGCAGTCACCTCCTCGGCGCTGACCGATGTCCGCGAAGCCCTGACCCAGATGGGTTTTGGGCCTGATGAAGTGCGTCACGCTGTCGAAGATCTTCAAGGGGATGACACTCCAACGATGCTGCGTGAAGCCCTCCAACGGATGAACCGCTAATGAGCGAAGACGAATGGGGTCGAGAAGAAGGTTTTCGTCGAGGTGAGAACGAAGAACGAGACGAAGTACTAAGCGCCGATCTCGTTAGAGAGGACAATGACGAGGCTGGTTTACGTCCGCGTCGACTCGACGAATTCGTCGGTCAAGCAGAACTCAAGGAACATTTGGGGGTGTTGTTGGAGGCAGCCCGCGGCAGAGAGCAAACACCCGATCACCTGCTGTTCGCCGGCCCCCCTGGTCTCGGAAAAACGACTCTGGCAGGAATAGTCGCTGCCGAACTTGAGGTGACAATGCACGTCACCTCGGGACCGGCAATTGAACGAGCAGGAGACCTTGCTGCGATTCTCACCAATCTTTCAGACCGTGATGTGCTGTTCATCGATGAAATCCACCGCCTCCCCAAACAAGTAGAGGAAGTGCTCTACCCGGCTATGGAAGATTTTCAGTTGGACGTTGTACTGGGTAAAGGGCCCGCGGCGCGTTCGATTCGCTTTGACCTTCCGCCATTTACTTTGGTCGGTGCAACAACAAGAACTGGACTGATCGCAGGGCCGCTTAGGGATCGCTTCGGCCTTGTCGAACGCCTTGATTACTACGACTCTCAAGAGTTGCAGTCGATAGTTGAACGAGCCGCCGGCATTCTCTCGGTCACAGTCGACTCTGATGGTGCCGCCGAAATTGCTAGCAGAAGTAGAGGTACACCTCGCATAGCTAATCGCCTACTCCGTCGAGTGCGAGACTTTGCTGAGGTGCGAGCTGACGGAGATATCAACGTTGAGGTTGCCCGCGACGGATTAGCGCTTTTCGGAGTTGACGAACTTGGTCTAGATAAAGTTGACCGGTCGATTCTGGAATCAATAGCGCTCACTCATGTTGGAGGACCTGTTGGTTTATCAACATTGTCGATAACTGTCGGTGAGCAACCAGAGACTCTTGAAGACGTTTACGAACCGTTCTTGATTCAACAGGGGTTGCTGCAACGCACTCCGCGTGGGCGCGTTGTCACCGCATCAGCTTTTGCGCACCTCGGAGTGTCGCCACCCGCGCAATTTGGCGAAGATCCCTCTTTGTTCGACGAAAAGTAAGATTTTCCAGATGGGTTCTGACCGAGTTTGGTATGGCGCTTACGGCTCAAACGTTCTAGAAGAACGGTTTCTTCGGTACATACAAGGCGGCAGCTACGGGCCGAACAATGCTGAGCACGTTGGGGCCCGCGACAACCAAGATCCAGGGCCAACCTCACCCATAGTGCATGGCCCCTGGAGCCTCTCATTCGGTTTTTCGTCAGAAAGGTGGGGCGGAGGTGTCGCCTTCCTTAATCCCCACATTGATGAAGGCGCATGCGTTCGTTGTTGGGACATTACGGCGGAACAATTTATGGACGTTGCAGCTCAAGAAAATGGACTTCGACCGGGCGATGTTCAAGTCGATATAGCGGAAGTAAGAGAAGCGGGAGAACTGCAGATCGGAGACTCTTGGTACTCGAGAATCGTTCATCTGGGTGACTTCCATGGACAGCCATTGATGACCTTTACGAGTTCTAAATCGGTAGAACCGAGAGCACCAGGAGAACCATATTTGTCGGTGATTCTAAATGGATTTATAGAAGCTGCTCCAACCCAACTAAGTCAGCATCTAGACCGGTTAATGCGCGCACGAGGAGTAGATTCTGCATGGACCCGAGAAGCGCTCATAGGACTAGCAAACTTGGAGACCTGAAATCAGCGGCGATACGAGTGCCTAACAGTCTGTCCAAAATATGAAGGAATTTGATTACGAACTACCCCAAGGAGCGATTGCCCAGGAACCCGCTAAACCGCGCGACAGCGCGAAGTTGCTCGTTGACGTAGGGATCGATCGCCCTCCTCAACATTTGACCGTTGCCAACCTGCCTGACCAGTTAGCTCCTGGCGACGTCGTCGTGGTGAACGAGACAAGTGTTATCCCTGCGCGGCTACCACTGCGAAAAGCCACTGGCGGCGCAGTCGAAGTCCTGTTGCTGGAGCCCGTGGTTGATGGTTGGGCCGCACTAGTGAAGCCAAGTCGTCGCGTGAAAAGTGGAACCGAATTACGAAGCGAACGAGACAAAGACCTTCAAGTAATAGTGGGTGAGGAAATTGGCGAAGACGGCCAAAGAAAAGTAGTCGTCCTACACGCAGGTGTAGCAGTCTCCAGTCCCAGTGAAAGCCGGAGGCTCTCTATAGCCGGGGAGTCACCGCTCCCACCGTACATAACTTCAAAAGGACACTCTCCAGAGCGATACCAGACTGTTTATGCTCGGACCCCAGGTTCAGTGGCAGCGCCCACCGCTGGTCTTCATCTAACCAATGAACTTCTGCAAAAAATTAGAGCTAAGGGTGCACGGATTGAAAAAGTCGACCTAGTTGTAGGCCTCGATACCTTCCGACCCGTGACAGTGGACGACCCCGCCGACCACATCATGCATAGTGAGAGCTACAAAGTTAACGAAAGCACGTGGGAAGCTTGCCAAACAGCGCGGCGAGTTGTGGCGATCGGGACGACCACAGTTCGAGCTCTCGAATCCGCCGCTCGAGGGACGTTGTCAGGCCGCACTGACCTTTTCTTGCGACGCGGATCTCAATTTGAGGTCGTCGACGTTTTGATGACTAACTTCCATATGCCTCGATCAACTCTTCTCATGATGATTGATGCCTTTATCGGGGAACGGTGGAAAGAGTTATACCGAGAAGCACTAGACAACAACTACAGATTTCTTTCTTTCGGCGACGCAATGTTGTTGCGCCGGACTCCTAGTTGAGCGGTCCTCTGCCATGCTGGAACAACTGTGTCATTGTCCTTCGAACTACTAGCGTCAGATAACCAAGCTCGACGAGGTCGAATCCACACTTCTCGAGGCTCGATCGAAACTCCCGTGTTCATGCCCGTTGGCACACGAGGTGCAGTAATTCACCTTGACCAACGCGACTATAAAGAACTTGATATTGAAGTCGTGCTCGGAAACACCTACCACCTCATGCTGCGGCCAGGAGCACAAATTATTGAGGATTTAGGAGGGCTTCATTCCTTCGCTTCTTGGGACGGTCACATGCTGACTGATTCTGGAGGCTTTCAGGTCATGTCGTTGAATGACAACGTAAAGATTGATGATGATGGAGTCACATTCACCTCCATCTACGATGGTTCAAAAGTACGTTTCACACCCGAAGACGCAGTGACTACACAAGAGCAACTGGGCGCCGATATCCAAATGGCACTTGATGTTTGTCCCCCGCTCCCGTCATCACAAGACACGGTTCTCAAAGCAATGGAACGAACTCACGATTGGGCTTCGCGAGCTAAGTCTGCTCACCGAAGGACCGACCAAGCTTTGTTCGGCATTGTGCAAGGGGGAATCGATCCGGAGCTTCGCACCAAGAGTGCAAAATACATGACCTCACTCGACTTTCCCGGCTACGGAATTGGAGGCCTGTCCGTAGGCGAAAGTCACAATGAAATGATGCCTGCCCTAAAGGCGGCAACTGTCGAATTACCGAAAGATAAGCCTCGCTATCTCATGGGTGTCGGCGACCCAGCCCGAATTGTTGATGCAATCGGATCCGGCGTCGACATGTTTGACTGCGTATTGCCGACGAGGCTTGCTCGGCACGGAACAATCCTCACTTCTCGTGGAAAGCTGAACCTCCGCAACGCAAAACACGCTCGTGACGACGAACCTCTAGACCCGGCAAACCCGATGTCTAATAGTTTTAGTCGCGCGTACTTACGACACCTGATGCAAGTGAAAGAGCCGACAGCTGCTCGAATAGCGACCATGCATAACCTTTGGTTCCTTCTAGATCTTGTGAAACGGGCGAGGCGAGCCATAGAAGACGGCACATATGACTCTTTCCGTTTAGAGACTCTGGAAACTTGGGTTTAATTGCCCAAAGTTCACACTGAACGACCAAAGATTCATGGACACAGGAGATGCGGGCAGTACGCTGACATCTGCTTGTTCTAATCCTCTAATCCGGAGTCCTTTACCATGGCACTGCTACTGCCAATCATTGTCTTTGTTGGCATGTATTTCTTGATACTGCGACCTCAGCAGAAACGAATGAAGGAACGAGAGGCGCTGGTCCGGGCGGCCGGCGTTGGAGATGAAGTGGCGACCGTCGGTGGAGTGATCGGGATCATCGTGGCAGAGGAAGACGAAAACGTTGTTTCCCTCGAAGTTGACGACGACGTTGAGCTAAGGGTGCAGCGACGGTCAATCGGAGAAATTGTTACCAAAGCAGAACAAGCCGCTGACGCTTCCGATAACGCTGACGACGACGGCGACGGCGACGACGGCGCCGACGACTGAGTATCAAGCTTTAACTGAATTGGATTAGACCCTTGCGCCGTTCTCACATTGTCTCTCTCTTCATGGTCCTGCTTATTGCCGGAGCATCGCTGGCGGGCGTCCTATCTGCAGGGTGGACTCCGGTGCTCGGGGTGCAACTCCAAGGTGGGGTAGAAGTTGTGTTACGTCCAGCGAACGAAGTATCTGACGAGCAATTCGAACGTGCAATCGAAATTATTCGCAATCGTGTTGACGCAATAGGTGTAGCGGAACCAGATATCACGCGACAGGGAGATCAGGTAGTCATTCAACTACCTGGAGTCAAAGACAAACAACGAGCGGTAGATCTCATAGGAAAGACAGCTGAATTGACCTTCAGGCCTGTGATCACTTTCTTCGACCCGCTCGACCCCAACCAACGCGCAGCAGCCCAACAAGTAGTTGAAGGTTCCCAAGTCGCCGAAGGCGACAATGCCGATGAAGATACCGAACAGACGGTGTCACTATCAGAGCTGCTAACGCCGCCTGAGGAAGATGGAGCAACAGCCACGGTCGCCCTTTTGGGTTCCGATGGGCAAATGGGGTTCGTTCTGGCTCCAGCTCAATTGACTGGAGAGGTAATTGAAGAGGCTGTAGCTACCTTCCAAGGTCAATGGATTGTCAATCTGTCGCTCAATGACGAAGGAGCACTCCTTTTTGACCAGATGGCAGTAGCTAACTATGAAAGACAAGTCGCGATTGTCCTTGACGGAGTAGTTGAATCGGCACCGACGATCAATGCCATCGAATTCAACGGTCAGGCCGTGATTTCAGGCTCATTTGATGAAGCCGAAGCAAAGAACCTCGCATTAGTGCTTCGTTTCGGAGCCCTCCCAGTTGAGTTTGAACGAGACGACGTGCGTACGGTTTCAGCGACACTGGGAGAAGGAACGCTGCGCGCCGGTGTGATCGCCGGCTTGGTGGGTTTGATGTTGGTCGGTCTGTACATGTTGCTTTATTACCGATTACTCGGCTTGGTCGCGATCTGCAGCCTCGCGGTAAGTGGCGCCACGCTGTGGTCCATCATTGCTTGGTTGGGTGAGAGTAAAGGTTTGGCCCTAACGCTGGCGGGCGCCACCGGCATCATCGTTTCGATCGGTGTTCAGGTCGACTCGAACATCGTGTACTACGAGAGAATCAAAGAAGAAGTTCGACGGGGTCGAGCCGTGAGATCGGCGGCCGACGGAAGTTTTAGGGCCGCATTCTCAACCATTGTCTGGGCTGACCTTGCCTCTCTCATTGGCGCGGGTGTCCTGTACCAGCTGACAAGTGGAACAGTCAGAGGTTTTGCGCTGTACCTAGGTATCACAACTCTTATCGATCTGGCTGTCTCCTTCTTCTTCATGCGACCCCTGGTGGTCTTCGTTGCTCGGCGTCTTGTAAATGAGCGCCCGAGACGACTTGGCCTCACCACGGTTACCGAGGAGGCATCAGTATGAGTTTTTCTATTAGACGCTTGTATCGCGGTGACACCTCGTGGGATTTCTTAGGGGTTTCAAAGCGCGTACTCACCGGTTCTATTGTCGCGGTGCTCATCTGCGTCGCCGCTCTGTTCATCCAAGGGTTGAACCTAGGAATCGAATTTGAGGGCGGTGGTGTCTGGGAGGCTCCGGCCTCGGAAGACGTCACTACTGACGCGATACAAAAGACAGCATCGAACATCGGTATGGCTGACGCGCGAGTGCAACGGATCACCGGCGGAGAGGACATCTTTCGTATTCGAGGTGAACTACCAGCAGGAGAAACGGCGGAATCAATTGGTTCAGCGTTAGCGGAGACAGCTCAAGTTGATTCAGAGTCGGTTAGTGCGCGAACCGTTAGCCCTTCTTTCGGAGACGAAGTGGCAGGAAAGGCGCGCCGAGCATTAGTGGTGTTCTTCATCCTGATTGCTTTGTATTTGACGCTCAGATTTGAGTGGAAGATGGCCCTCGGGGCACTTGTGGCTGTGGCTCACGATATAGCTCTTACTGTCGGCATTTACGCAATCTTCCAATTCGAGATCAGCCCAGCAACCGTCGTAGCGTTCCTAACAATTATGGGCTACTCGCTGTACGACACGATAGTTGTCTTCGACCGAGTCAAAGATAATGAACGGTCACTCTCACTTAAAACACGCATGACCTATTCAGACCTTACGAATGTCTCACTAAATCAAGTGATCATGCGATCAGTGAACACCACTATCACCTCAGTCCTGCCGGTTATGTCCCTACTAGTCGTCGGTTCGCTCATCATGGGAGCAAGCAGCTTGCAACAGTTCGCCATTGCCTTACTAATTGGCTTAGTGGTGGGTTCTTACAGTTCTATCTTTGTGGCGATGCCGTTGGTGTCCTCACTCAAAGGTCGTGAACCGCATTGGGCAGAACAAGAACGAAACGCAGAATTGTTAAGTGAATCGAACTCGATAGAGAATGCAGCAACCGCCCTTGCTGCGGATCGCTATGACAGAAGCGCCCCGCCAAGACCGCGCAAGAAAGGGCGAAAGCGCTGAGCGAAGCAGGACATTGATCAGATGAAAGAGCAGCTTGACCCTGAGTCACTCAAGAACCTCATCGATGCCGTGCAAGACTTTCCTCAACCCGGCGTTACCTTTCGAGACATAACCCCCTTATTACGAAAACCTGGAGCATTAAAGATCGCTTCAGCAGCAATGGCATCAGAGTTTGCTACTTCTTCAATCACGCACGTCATGGGAATTGAATCCCGAGGTTTTCTATTTGGGCCCGCGATCGCCGACCAGCTAAATCTCGGATTTTCGCCAATACGCAAACCAGGGAAACTCCCAGGCAAGACAATTTCAGAAACATACGGCCTGGAATACGGCACAGACACCTTAGAGATTCAGGCCGACATTCTCGGCCCCGAGGATCGGGTACTACTCGTCGACGATGTGCTTGCGACTGGAGGAACACTCTCAGCTGCTGAGCGTCTAGTAGTTGCAACGGGCGCGGAAGTAGCTGGTGTAACGGTGCTCATCGAGTTGGATTTCCTTAAGGGACGCGAACAACTTGGTGTACGGCACGTTGTTGCCGTGATTCACTATTAGGTAGATGAATAGCTACCACCGTCCTGTTACCTGATGGCCGCCGTCACCAGAGTCCTTCCTTGGCGTCGATCAGCCGCCCCTGTCCACACGGAAATTCAGGGCGTAGTGGATCGCTATAAGGCCCGTTGGCCCCGAAGTTCCCCAGACCTACTCGTTCGGGCTTATGAAACAGCGGAAAAAGCACACCAAGGCCAACGACGAAAGTCTGGGGAGTCGTACATACTCCACCCAGTCGCAGTTGCTTCGGTTGTAGCAGAAATGGGTTTGGACGATGTGTCGATAGCCGCGGCGTTGTTACATGACGCGGTTGAAGATACCGGGGTTGAACTGATCGATATACGAAATGAATTTGGTCACGACGTCGCAGCCCTCGTCGATGGCGTTACGAAACTCGACCGGGTCAGGTTCGCAACTAAGCAAGCACAGCAGGCCGCCACGTTACGAAAAATGTTGGTGGCGATGGCGCAGGACCTGCGTGTTCTACTCATAAAACTTGCGGACCGGCTACACAACATGAGAACGCTAGGGGCTCTCCAGCCAACAAAACAAGAACAAATAGCGCGCGAAACATTGGATGTTTATGCGCCTCTAGCTCACAGATTAGGCATGCAAGAAGTCAGGAATGAACTCGAAGACTTGGCGTTCGCAGCTCTTTACCCGAAACGTTATGCAGAAATTGACCGTCTACTCGCTGAACGGACTCCTGCGCAAGAGGCGTACCTAGAAGGGGTTTCGGAGACCATACGAAGTCGCTTAACCAAGGCCTCTGTAGATGCACTGGTAACAGGTAGAAGGAAACACCACTGGGCTGTCTACGAAAAGATGGTGGTAAAAGGTAGATCATTCGACGAAATCTTCGACCTAGTTGGGATCAGAGTCGTCGTGCCGACCATCAGAGATGCATACGGGGCGTTGGGTTCGATACACAGCACCTGGAAACCAGTTTCTGGACGATTCAAAGATTACATAGCGATGCCGAAGTTCAATCTGTATCAGTCGCTTCACACAACAGTGGTGGGTCCCCAAGGCGTCAGCCTTGAGGTCCAAATTAGAACTAACGATATGCATCAGCGGGCCGAACACGGAGTGGCCGCCCACTGGCGTTACAAAGATCCTTCTGAAGGCTCTAGCGCCGATATGCCATGGCTAAACACGATTGTCGACTGGCAAGCCGAGACAGATGATCCCGAAGAATTCATGCGAACCTTGGCAGTCGACTTAGATCAAGACGAGGTCTACGTATTCACGCCCAAAGGTGATGTGAGGGCCCTCGCAACACAAGCGACACCGATAGATTTCGCGTACGCGATTCACACCGATATCGGTGACTCAACGATAGGCGCGAAAATAGATGGCAGACTCGTTCCCCTAGACCGGAAACTGCAATCAGGTGACACCGTCGAGGTGTTCACATCCAAAGTTGATGGGGCCGGACCGTCTCGAGATTGGCTCGAGATAGCCACAACACCAAAAGCGAGAAACGGCATCAAACAATGGTTCGCGAAGTCGGACCGAGAAGAGATGTTCGAACTCGGCAGAGAACAAATAACAGAGGCCATGCGCAAAGAAGGCTTAAGAGCCCAGTTGCTCATCGAGAGCGACGAGTTGCGTCGCGTAGCTGAACAATTCAATCGCAGTGACCTAACGGTTCTGTGCGAGGCAGTCGGAAAGGGTGACCTAAAGGCAACGGCGGTGGCCAAGCGTCTAGTAGCAAACCTACGCGGAGAAGAGAGTGACCAACGGTTGCCGGCCAAACCAGCGCAGCACCGAGGATCCCGACGTCGCCGGACTAGTGGAGTTCATGTGGAGGGATTTGACGATTCGCTAGTACGCCTAGCCGGATGCTGTAACCCGGTTCCGAGAGACGAAATTCTCGGTTTCGTAACTAAAGGGCGGGGTATATCGGTACATCGAGACGACTGTGCCAATGCTTCAGAATTAGTTGAATCATCTGGCGCCCGCCAAGTCGAAGTTGATTGGGATGCAGCGTTCTCCGGTCACTTCCGCACCAGCATCGAAGTACGAGCGCTCGACCGAGATCACCTCCTCGCAGACGTTGTATCTGTCATATCCGATCATCACCTCAGTATCTCTAGTGCCCACACGTTCACTGGCGATGACCAAGTGTCCGTTTTGCAGTTCGACATTGAGGTTGGCGACCCCACCTTGTTGGAACAACTTCTGGGTGCGGTAAGAGAGGTCGACGGTGTATTTGACACACATCGAGTCGTTCCCAATAGCGTGAGACCCCCATCTTGAAGTAGCTGACAGTAGACAGAAAAGTGTCAGGGACTTTGTGGTTCAAGCATCTACGATGGTGAGTTCACCGGGCAGTAACTTTCTCTGCTGCCCAACGCCCGAGGATTTTCCATGTCGAAGAAGGCCAATACCTTCCAAACTCCAATCGGGACACGTGACCTTTTGCCCGAGGAGTCTGCGCGCTGGGAAGCAGTCATAGAAGTTTTTTC